>JAKPBM010000017.1 GCA_029778935.1 Bacillota bacterium
AAGGCGAAGATAAACCCAAACAGCACCGCCGCCGCAATGCCGCCGGCGGTACCCGTGATGCCGCCGGTAAAGGCGCCTAAAAGCCCGTGTTCCAGTACGGCTTCCTTGGTGCTCTTGGCCAGCGTGTAGCCAAAGCCCACGATAGGCACGGTGGCGCCGGCCTGGGCAAAGTCCACCACGGCCGGATACAGTCCCAGCGCCGTCAGCACCACGCCGGAAACGACGAATAGAACGAGAATGCGGGCGGGGGTCAGCTTCGTTTTGTCCAGCAGAAGCTGGCCGATGGCGCAGATGGCGCCGCCCACGAGAAACACTTTGATATATTGCAGCATTACGCGCCCTCCTTTTTCGTGTTGGAGATGACAACGGCGTGGCAGATGCAGGGGATGGTTTCGCCCTGCTGCACGGACAGGGGAGACATCAAAGCGCCCGTGCCGGCAAAGATAATCTTGTTCCACGTGCCGGCCTTCATGCCGTTTAGAATGTGGCCGCACAGGACGCTTGCCGAACAGCCGCACCCGCTGCCTCCGGCGTGGACGTCCTGCTTCTTGGCGTCATAGAGCAAAATGCCGCAGTCCTGGTAGTTGGGGCCCAGGTCGATGCCGTCCAGCTCGAACAGGTCGCGCAGGATATCGGCGCCGTAGGCGGCCAGGTCGCCGGTTAGTATCAGGTCGTAATCGGACGGGGAGGTGTTCGTTTCCTTAAACAGAGAGGAGAGGGTTTCGTAGGCCGCCGGCGCCATGGCCGCGCCCATGTGGTTGGAGTCTTTGACGCCCATGTCGATTATCTGGCCCGTCACCACGTGGGTCACATACGGCCCGTTGCCCTCGGCGGCCAGGATGCAGCAGCCCGCCGCCGTGGCCGTCCACTGGGCCGTCGGCGTCCGCTGGCCGCCGTATTCCAGCGGCATGCGGTACTGCCGCTCTGCGGAAGCAAAGTGGGAGCTGGTGATGGCGGCGGTGTAGTTGGCAAAACCGCCGTCGATGAGAAACGATGCCAGCCCCAGCCCCTCCGCCATGGTGGAGCAAGCGCCGTACAGCCCGTAGAAGGGCAGCGCCAGGTCCCGCACGGCAAACGTGGAGCTGATGCACTGGTTTAACAGGTCCCCGGCAAAGACGTAGTCTAAGGAGTTGGGCGCTAAAGAGGCCTTATTGAGCGCACAGGACAGGGCTTCCGCCTGCATGCGGCTTTCGGCCTTTTCCCAGGATTTTTCGCCGAAGGTGGTGTCGTTGTTGATGCGGTCAAAGCTGTTTTTCAGCGGGCCTTCGCCTTCCTTTTTGCCCACCACGCTGGCAAAACCGATGATGGAAGGCGGGTTGGCCAGTTCTACCACGAAGCGGCCCAGTCTTTTGGTCGGTCTCATGGCTTCCTCCTTATACAAACAGCAGCAGTATCAGGCCGTAGAGAATGGCCGAGGTGATGCCGTACACCAGCACCGGCCCGGCCACGACAAACATCTTGGCCGCCATGCCCAGCACGAACCCCTCTGTTTTGAACTCGATGGCCGGCGAAACCACCGAGTTGGCAAACCCCGTAATGGGGACGACGATGCCGGCGCCGGCCACTTTGGCAATGTTGTCGTAGACGTGCAGCGCCGTAAGCAGACCGGCTAAGAAAATCAGCGTGAGGATGGCGTACAGGGAAGCGTCTTTTTGGGTGAGGTGAAACAGTTCCTTGTATAAATCAGTAAAGCCTTGCCCGATGCAGCAGATTAAGCCGCCGAAGAGAAAGGCATAACCGATGTTCTTTCCGCTGGGGGAACGGGGAGATCTTTTTTCCACGATTTTGGCGTATTCCTGTTCCGTAAGCTTCGCCATGCGGATTCCTCCTTTTATGAAGCATCGGAAATAGTATGGAAGGTTTTCGGCGTATTATGCATTTTCAGGAAGCGGCGAAGAGGCGGGAAAACGGGCGGAAAAACAGGCCGGAATTTTCCTCTGCAGATTTTTCAGAAAAATGCGAAAGGGGGGTTGACAAATCGGGCTTGGACGAGTATAATTACTCATGTCCGTTTGAGGAGTGAGTCAGTAAGCGGTCATGGCGGAATTGGCAGACGCGTACGTTTGAGGGGCGTATGGTTTTACCGTCCGGGTTCAAGTCCCGGTGACCGCACCATTCCCCCACGCGCTGTCAGATGACGACAGACGAAAACTTTATATGCGGATATGGCGGAATTGGCAGACGCGCTAGATTCAGGTTCTAGTGATCGCAAGGTCATGGAGGTTCAAGTCCTCTTATCCGCACCACGCCCAAATTCCTTGTGTATCAAGGAGTTTGGGCGTTTTTCGTTTTCGCTTTGTCTGGCGGGGCGGCGGCTGGAGATGGGAAATGTCACAAGGAAACTATGGACGGAGCGTAATTGGAGCCGCGCATATGGAAAATCCTTTGCGCGGCCTGTAAATTTTATTGACAATTTTACGATGGGTTAGTATACTTTACGGAAATCTTCATAGTGCGCTGCAAATGCAAAGGAGGCAGGCGGATGCGATTTTGCTGGATGGACTATTCGCCCCAACCGCATGCGTTCGTGGAAACTTGGCTGGACGAGGATGGAAAATACTGCACCGGCATGGATGACGAAGACGGGGTGGAGGGCTATTACACCTACTGGGCCAACGATCCGAACACTGTGATGGGCCGAAACTTCTGGTGCAAGGTGGTTTGCGACGGCGACACCCCCTTTGCGTTCCTCTCCGTATTCGAATACGAAGGGGTGTTTACGGTAGGCGAAATCCTTGTGGCGCCCGGCAAGAGGGGCCGGGGGCTTGGCTCGGCGGCTCTGAAGGAGCTTTTTGAAGACAGTAAGCAGATTCTCGGCCATTGTATCGACAGGGCCGAGGCCGTGATATACCCAAGCAACGCGCCGTCGAAAAGGGCTTTCGAAAAAGCCGGCTTCCGGTTCGACCATGCCCACCCCGACGGGGACGTGTGGTATTACCTATACGAGCGCCGGAGCGG
>JAKPBM010000018.1 GCA_029778935.1 Bacillota bacterium
AACGCTTTGATAAGGCCGAGATTTCCTCGCTGGAACTTTCAACGGAGGAGTGGGAGGCGGGTATCGCCCAAGTTCCGGCAGAGTTGTACGACACGCTGGAAAAAGCCGCGGCCAATATTAAAGCCTACCACAAGCGGCAGGTGCGGGAAGGCTACGTCATCACCGACAGGGAGGGCGTTGTCCTGGGCCAGCGCATACTGCCGCTGGACACGGTGGCGTTGTATGTGCCCGGCGGCAGGGCCAGCTACCCCAGCACGGTGCTCATGAACGCCATCCCGGCGGCTTTAGCCGGCTGCCGGCGGATTCTGATGGCCACACCGCCGGACGAAAAGGGCCAAATCGCCCCGGCGCTGCTGGCGGCGGCCAAAATCGCCGGCGTGACGGGCATCTACAAAATGGGCGGGGCCCAGGCCGTCGCCGCCTTTGCCTACGGCACGGAAACCGTGCCCAAAGCGGACAAAATCGTCGGCCCGGGCAACATCTACGTGGCTTTGGCCAAGCGGCGGGTGTTCGGGCTGGTAGACATCGACATGATCGCCGGGCCCAGCGAGATTTTGGTACTGGCCGACGGCAAGAACGACCCCGCCGTCGTTGCGGCGGACCTGCTCTCCCAGGCCGAGCACGACCCCATGGCCGCTTCTATCCTGATAACCGACAGCAAACCCTTCGCCGAAGCGGTGGCGAAGGAAATCGAAACCCAGCTGAAGCTGCTGCCAAGAGAGGAAATCGCCCGGGCGAGCATCGAAAACAACGGGCGGATTCTGCTGGTGGACGATTTGCGGTCGGAAGGCTTAGACCTTGCCAACCGCATCGCGCCGGAGCATCTGGAACTGTGCGTCGACGACCCGTTTGCGCTGCTTCCCATGGTGAAAAACGCCGGAAGCGTCTTTCTGGGCCGCTACACGCCGGAGGCGCTGGGCGACTACTTTGCCGGCACCAACCACACCCTGCCTACTAACGGCACGGCGCGGTTTTCCAGCCCCCTGTCCGTGGACGACTTTACAAAGAAAAGCAGCTTCCTCTACTACACAAAAGACGCCCTGCGGGATGCCCTGCCGCATATTCTGAATCTGGCGGAAACGGAAGGGCTGCAGGCCCACGGGCGAAGCGCTGCCATCCGGTTTGAAGAGGGGAGAGGGGTATGAGCCGTTTTCTAAATCTGCGCCTGGAAAGGCTGTTGCCTTACACCCCCGGCGAGCAGCCGAAAATCCCCGGGCTTATTAAGCTCAACCCCAACGAAAGCCCCTACCCGCCTGCCCCCGGCGTGCTGGACGTTATCAACCGGGAGGAAGCGGCGAAACTGCGCCTGTACTCCGACCCGGACGCTACCAACCTCACGGCGGCCATTGCCGCCCATTACGGCGTTTCGCCGAAACAGGTGGTCGTAGGCAACGGAAGCGACGAAATCCTTGCCTTTGCCTTTGCCGCCTTTTTCGACCCGGCGGAAAAGCTGCTGTTTCCCGACATCACCTACGGGTTTTACCCCGTGTTTGCCGAGGTGTTCGGCCTTGCGCCGACGGTTGTGCCCCTGAAAGAGGATTTCACCATCGACCCGTCGGATTACACCGGCGGCAACGTGGTCATCGCCAACCCCAACGCGCCTACGGGGCTGGCACTTGCAACTTCGCAGATTGAGGAAATTTTAAAAGCAAACCCCAACCATCTGGTTTTGGTGGACGAAGCGTACGCCGACTTCGGCGAAAACTGCTCGGCGCTGCCGCTTTTGCCAAAGTATGAAAACCTGCTGATTGTGCGCACCTGCTCGAAAAGCCGCTCGCTGGCGGGGGCGCGGCTCGGCTATGCCATCGGGCACGAAAGCGTCGTCGCCGATTTGCAGAAAGTGCGCTTTTCCTTTAACCCGTACAACGTCAACCGGCTTACGCTTTTGGCCGGCGAAGCGTCTTTTGCCGACCGGGCGTACTTTCAAAGCTGTATTGCGAAAGTCAAAGCCACCCGGGCCAGGCTTACCGAAGGCCTGCGTGCGCTCGGCTTTACCGTGCTGGACAGCCAGGCCAACTTCGTTTTCGCCGCCCATCCGGCGGAAACGGGCGCAACACTGCTTGCCAAACTCAGAGAGCGGCGTATCTTAGTGCGCCACTTTGCCAAACCGCGCATTGAAAACTTCCTGCGCATTACCGTCGGAACCGACGAGGAAACCGACGTTCTTCTTGCCGCCCTGGCGGACATTCTTAAGCAAAGGAGCTGACCCCCATGCGAACGGCGGAAATCAACCGGAAAACTTCGGAAACGGACATCGCCCTGCGCCTACAAGTAGACGGCACGGGCGTCTACGAAAACCGCACCGGCTGCGGCTTTCTGGACCATATGCTCGACCTGTTCGCAAGGCACGGCCGCTTCGACCTGAAGGTCACCTGCCGGGGGGACAGCCACGTGGACTTCCACCATACGACGGAAGACGTCGGCATCGCTTTGGGCGAGGCCTTTGCCAAAGCCCTGGGCGACAAAAAAGGCATCACCCGGTACGGACATGTTTTATTGCCCATGGATGAAGCGCTGGTCCTCTGCGCAGTGGATGTGTCCGGCCGGGGGCTTTTGGCCTTTGACGTGCCCGTGCCGGCGGCGAAAGTAGGCGATTTTGACACGGAGCTGTTAAAGGAATTTATGCTCGCCTTTGCCAGAAGCGCGCAGGTTACTTTGCATCTGAAACTTCTTACCGGCGAAAACAGCCATCACATTTTGGAGGCCTGCTTTAAGGCATTGGGCCGTGCGCTGGCCATGGCGGCGGCGGTGGACCCGCGGTTTGCCGATGAAATCCCCAGCACCAAAGGAATTTTGTAATATGATTGCGATTATCAATTACGGTGTCGGGAACCTGTATTCTTTGCAGTGTTCCCTTGCCTATCTGGGTTTACCTTCCCAAATCACAAGCGACGCGGCGGAAATCGAGCGGGCCGACCAGGTGATTCTGCCCGGCGTCGGGGCCTTTGGCGACGCGGCGGAAAAACTGGCCGCATTAGGGCTGGACAGGGCGGTTCAAACCGCCGCCGCGGCGGGAAAGCCCCTGCTTGGCATTTGCCTTGGCATGCAGCTTCTGTTTGAAACGGGGCTGGAATACGGTGTTCACAAGGGGCTGGGGCTTCTGCCCGGCGTTGTGTCGCCTATGGAGCCGGATTTGCCGTCCCCCTTGCGCCTGCCTCAAATCGGCTGGAACGCTTTGCGCATCCGGAAGGAAACGCCCCTGCTGCGCTACGTTTCCGAGGGCGAGTTTGTCTACTACGTCCATAGCTACTACGCCAAAACCGGCCCGGCCTACATTCTGGCCGACAGCGAGTACGGCGTGCAGGTGCCCGGCGTGGTAGGGAGAGGCAACGTGTTTGGCTGCCAGTTCCACCCGGAGAAAAGCGGCGACGTAGGCCTTCGAATTTTAAAGGCCTTCGCCGAGCTGTAAGGAGGGATTACTTTGCGCATTTTCCCGGCTATCGATTTGCGAAACGGCAAAGCCGTGCGGCTGGTGCAGGGCGATTACGACCAAATGACCGTCTACGGCGACGACCCGGCGGGAATCGCCCGCTCTTTCCGCGAAAAGGGCGCTAAGAATTTGCACCTTGTCGATTTGGACGGGGCCAAAAGCGGCGCCCCGGTTAATAAGCCCGTGATAGAGGCAATTTTGCGCGTTTCCGGCCTGTTTGTGCAGGTGGGCGGCGGCATCCGCACCAGAGAGCGGGTGGAAGAGTTCCTTTCCTTAGGCGTCGGCCGGGTGATTTTGGGCACGGCGGCGGTGGAAAACCCCAAATTTGCGGCGGAGATGGTGAAACTCTACGGGCCGGACGCTGTCGCCGTAGGCGTGGACGCCAAAAACGGCCTGGCGGCAACTTCCGGGTGGCTCCAAACTTCGGGGCGGGACAGCTTCGAGCTTTGCCGGCATTTGGCTGATTTGGGCGTGCAATACGTCATCTACACGGATATATCCAAAGACGGCCTGCTCTCCGGCACCAATCTGGAAGCCTACGCGAAACTGTCCGAAATTCAAGGTCTACGTATTATCGCCAGCGGCGGTATTGCCAGCCTGGAAGAGCTTTCTAAGCTTTCCCGCATGGGCGTATACGGCGCTATTGTGGGCAAAGCCCTGTACACGGGGCACATCGACCCGGGAGAGCTGTTTGCCCGGTACGAGGAGGAGACGGCATGATAACCAAACGCATTATCCCGTGCCTGGACGTGCGGAACGGCCGCGTGGTCAAGGGCGTCAACTTCGAAGGTATCCGCGACGTGGCCGACCCGGTGGAAATGGCGCGGTTTTACAACGAAAGCGGCGCCGACGAGCTGGTGTTCTACGACATAACGGCCAGTTATGAGGACCGGTCGATTTTCACCGGCGTGCTTAAGCGTGTCGCCTCGCAGGTGTTCATCCCGCTGACCGTCGGCGGCGGTATTGCCAGCGTGGAAGACTTCGACCGGGTGCTCAAGTGCGGCGCCGACAAGGTCAGCGTGAACTCCGGCGCGCTGAAAAACCCGGCGCTGATTGAAGAAGCGGCGAAAAAGTACGGCAACCAGTGCGTCGTGTTAAGCATGGACGTAAAGCGCGTGGACGGCCAATTCCGCGTCTTCGCCAAGGGCGGCCGGGTGGACACGGGGCTGGACGCGCTGGAGTGGGCGGTGCGGGGCGTAGCGCTGGGCGCCGGCGAAATCGTGGTCAACAGCATCGACACCGACGGCGTCCGGAAAGGGTTCGACCTGCCGCTTTTGGAAGCCATCGCCGAAAGGGTTTCCGTGCCCATCGTCGCCAGCGGCGGGGCGGGAAGCAAGGAGCACTTTGCCGAGCTGTTTGCGAAGGTGCCGGCGGTGGACGCGGGGCTTGCCGCGGGGATTTTCCATGAAAAACTCGTGACCATTCCGGAGCTGAAACGATATCTTGCGGCCCAGGGCATCTCCGTGCGGCTGCCGGCAAGGGAGGAAAACGCATGAATCTGAAATTTGACGAAAAGGGCCTGATTCCCGCCATCGTGGTGGACGCGGCGACCAAACAGGTGCTGACTTTGGCCTATATGAACGAGGAAAGCCTGAAAATCAGCATGGAAGAAGGCCGCACCTGCTTTTACAGCCGCAGCCGGCAGAAGCTCTGGCGCAAGGGCGAGGAAAGCGGCAACGTGCAGCACATTGTACGCATCGTGGCCGACTGCGACGGCGACGCGCTGCTGGTGGAAGTGGACAAGGAAGGCCCCGCCTGCCATACGGGGGAGGAGTCCTGCTTTTATACCCCCGTGTTTGAAAGCGGCCGGCCGCTGCCGTTTTCCCTGAAAGCGCTGTACGATCTGCTTTCCGACCGGAAGGCAAACCCCAAAGAGGGCAGCTACACGTCCTACCTCTTTGACAAGGGGCTGGAAAAAATCCTGAAAAAAGTCGGCGAGGAGAGCACGGAAGTTATCATCGCCGGCACGAAAAAGGACAAACCCGAAACCGTTTACGAAATCGCCGATCTGGTCTACCATGTGCTGGTGCTCATGGTGGAAGCGGGCATAACTATGGAGGACGTG
>JAKPBM010000020.1 GCA_029778935.1 Bacillota bacterium
CGGCGCCGTTTTCCACCATGGCACACACCGTTTCGGCGGTGGTCGCCAGATCCGGGTCGCCGCAGGTGAGAAAGCCGATAAACGCCTTGCCGCCCGCAAAGGCTTTGCGAATGTTACTCATATACATCCTCCCCTCTGTACCGGGCGATGGCGGCGCAGTCCTTGTCCCCCCGGCCCGACAGGGTGACGACCAGCACCTTATCCTTACTCATCGTCGGCGCCAGTTGCATAGCGTACGCCACCGCGTGGGCGGACTCGATGGCGGGGATGATGCCCTCCGTTTTGGAAAGGTACTCAAAGGCGCAGACGGCTTCCTCGTCGGTAATGGCCACGTACTCCGCCCGGCCGATGTCGTGCAGGTACGCGTGCTCCGGCCCGACGCCGGGGTAGTCCAGCCCGGCGGAGATGGAGTAAACCGGCGCGATTTGTCCGTATTCGTCCTGGCAGAAGTAGGACTTCATGCCATGGAAGATGCCGACTTTGCCGGTATTCAGCGTCGCCGCCGTCTCAAAAGTGTCCACGCCCCGCCCCGCCGCCTCGCAGCCAATTAGGCGCACTTGTGTATCCTCCAGGAAGTGGTAGAAGCTGCCGATGGCGTTGGAGCCGCCGCCCACGCAGGCAATCACCGCGTCGGGCAGCCGGCCTTCCGCTTCTAATATTTGCTCTTTCATTTCTCTGGAGATGACCGCCTGGAAGTCCCGCACGATGGTCGGGAACGGGTGCGGCCCCATGACGGAGCCGAGGCAGTAGTGGGTGTCGTCCACCCGGGACGTCCACTCCCGCATGGCTTCCGACACGGCGTCTTTGAGGGTTTTCGTGCCCGTCGTCACGGGCACAACGGCGGCTCCCAGCAGCCGCATGCGGTAGACGTTCAGCGCCTGGCGGATTGTGTCTTCCTCGCCCATGAAGATAACGCAGTCCAGCCCCAGCAAAGCCGCCGCCGTGGCCGTGGCCACGCCGTGCTGCCCCGCCCCCGTTTCGGCAATCAGCCGCTTTTTGCCCATCTTTTTGGCAAGCAGGGCCTGGCCCAGGACGTTGTTGATTTTATGGGAGCCGGTGTGGTTCAAATCCTCCCGCTTGAGATAGATTTTCGCACCGCCTAAGTTTTCCGTCATTTTCCTTGCAAAGTACAGCCTGGACGGCCGTCCCGCGTAGTCGTTAAAAAGCTGCGCGAGTTCCCGGTTAAACTCCGGGTCGTTTTTATAGTAGTTATAGGCTTCTTCCAGCTCCGTCACGGCGTTCATCAGCGTTTCGGGGATGTACTGCCCGCCGTAGATGCCGAACCGGCCTTTATTCGCGCTCATTTCGCACCTTCCTTTCGTACCGATGCCATAAATTCCGCCATTTTCGCCCTGTCTTTTACCCCGTTGGTCTCGATGCCGCTGCTTACGTCCACCGCAAAGGGGCGGAACGCGCGGACAGCGTCGCCGACGTTGCCCGGGTGCAGCCCGCCCGCTAAAAAGTACGGCCGTTTCACGTGTTCCAGCAGCGCCCAGTCGAAGGCCGTGCCCGACCCGGCGGTTTTCGAGTCCAGCAGCACTAAGTCCGCCCCGCTCGCCTGCGCTTTTTCCACGTCTTCCCGGGTTTCCACGCGGAAAGCTTTGATGACGGGCCGGGCGGTAAGGATGCGCAGCGTTTGGATATACTCTTCGCTCTCGCCGCCGTGGAGCTGAGCAAGGTCGATGATGCCTTCTTCCAGCAGCCGCGCCACTTCGTCCACAGGGGCGTTGACGAACACGCCCACGGCCAAAATCCCCGGCGCCAGCCGGTGCTTTAGCTCTCTGGCCGCTTCGGGCGGCACATAGCGCCTGCTTTGGGGGGCGAGCACAAAACCCACGTAGTCGGGACGCAGCTCGTTGGCCGCTTCGATATCGCAAATCCGGGTCAGGCCGCAGAATTTCACCCTGGTCATACTCTCCCCCGCAGTTCCGTGAGTTTTGACCGTTTGTCCGGCGCCCGCATAAGGGCTTCGCCCACCAAAACGGCGTTTACGCCGGCTTTGCGAAGCTTCTCCACGTCTTCCGCCGTGGAAACGCCACTTTCCGCCACAAACAGCACATCTTGGGGGATAAGCTTTTTCAGCCGGGCGCTGTTTCCTGTGTCTACCGTAAAGTCTTTCAGGTTCCGGTTGTTGACGCCGACCACCCGCGCCCCCGCCGAAAGCGCCATCTCCACTTCCCTTTCGTCGTGGGCTTCCACCAAGGCGGAAAGGCCCAGGCTTTCGCAAACAGAGAGGTATTCCCGCAGCTGCCCCGCATCCAATATGGCGCAAATCAGAAGCACCGCCGAAGCGCCCAGCGTTTTCGCCTCGTATATCATGTATTCGTCCACGGTAAAGTCTTTCCGCAGGCAGGGCAAGGGTACGTTCGCCGCAATGTCCGCAAGATGAGTATCGCTTCCCAAAAACCACTTCGGCTCCGTCAGAATGGAAATGGCGTCCGCCCCCGCCGCTTCGTACTCTTTTGCGATGGCAAGGTAGGGGTATTCGGCCGCGATGACGCCTTTGGACGGCGACGCCCGCTTGCATTCGCAGATGAAAGCGATGTCGTCCGTTTTCAGCGCCCTTTCAAAAGAAAACCCTGCCGAAGGAAGCGCTTCCGCCTTTTGCCGCAGTTCGGAAAGCGGCAACGCCCGTCTGGCCTGTTCGCAGCGCTCTTTGGCGTGCTCTGCCAGTTTGTCAAGGATGGTCATGGGCGTTCCTCCGGGCATTGGCTTTCTTCGGCAAAGCGCCGCAGGGTCTCTAAGGCTATGCCGGAGTCGATGAGTTCGGCGGCCAGCCGGATGCCTTCGGCAAAGCTTTCCGCCTTCCCGCCGATATAGAGCGCCGCCCCGGCGTTTAAAAGCACCGCGTCCCGCTTCGGCCCCTTTTCGCCCGAAAGCACCCTGCGGGTCAGCTCGGCGTTTTCCGCCGGCGAGCCGCCCAAAAGGTCTTCTTTTTGGCAGCGGGCAAAGCCGAAATCCTCCGGCGCGATTTCATAGGAGCGGAACCAGCCGTCCTTAATTTCGCAAACCTTTGTCGGCGCGGAAAGGGAAATTTCGTCCAGTTTGTCTTTCCCGTAGACGACCATCCCCCGCCGTACGCCCAGGTTCACCAGCACCTGCGCCAGCGGCTCCACCAGATAGTCGTCGTACACGCCCAGAAGCTGGTATCTGGGCGAGCCGGGGTTGGTAAGCGGGCCTAAGATGTTAAACACCGTGCGGAAACCCAGCTCTTTCCGGATGGGCGCCACGTGCTTCATGGATTTATGATAATCCTGGGCGAAGAAGAAGCAGATGCCCACGCTTTTTAAAAGTTCCGCGCACTTTTCGGGGCTTTGGTGGATGTTTACGCCTAGCGCTTCCAAACAGTCCGCCGTGCCGCATTGGGAGGAGGCGGCCCGGTTGCCGTGTTTGGCCACCTTCACGCCGCCGGCGGCGGCCACAATCGCCGACGTGGTGGAGATATTGAAGCTGTGGGCGTTGTCGCCGCCGGTGCCCACGATGTCGAACAGTTCCATGTCCGTCTCCACCTTGGTGGCGTGTGCCCGCATGGCGGCCGCGCAGCCGGAGATTTCGTCGATGGTCTCCGCCCGGGCGCTTTTGGTGGACAGGGCCGCCAGAAAGGCGGCGTTCTGGGTGGGCGTGGTTTCGCCGTTCATGATTTCGTTCATAACCGTGTAGGCTTCGTCGTAGGTTAAGTCCTGCTTGTTGACGATTTTTACGATGGCTTCCTTGATCATGCCCTTCCCTCCCTGATGAAATTTGCTATCATGGACTTTCCGCAAGGCGTCAGCACCGATTCAGGATGAAACTGCACACCGTATATGGGGAATTCTCTATGCCGCACGGCCATAACCTCCCCCTCCGCCGTTTTCGCGGTGACTTGCAGGCAGCCGGGCAGCGTGCTTTCCTCTGCCGCTAAGGAATGGTACCGGCCTACAACGGTTTTCTCGGGGCAGCCGGCAAAGAGCGGGCAGGACGTATCGAGCAAAACTTCCGACTGCTTGCCGTGCATGAGCTGTTTGGCGTAGGTCACCACTCCGCCGAAGGCCGCGCAGATGGCCTGATGACCCAGGCACACGCCCAAAATGGGGATTTTCCCTCCCAGTTTCCGCACCAGCTCCATGCAGACCCCCGCCTGTTCCGGCCTTCCGGGGCCGGGGGAAAGGACGATGCGGGCCGGGGCCAGTGTTTCGATTTCCTCCACGGTCAGCGCGTCGTTGCGGATGACCTGGATTTGGGGGTCAAATTCGCCCAGATACTGATAGAGGTTGTAGGAAAAGCTGTCGTAGTTGTCGACCAGAAGCGTCATAGGTCTTCCTCCTCCGCAAGCTGCAAAGCTTTCAGCACGGCTTTGGCCTTTTTCATGCATTCGTCAAACTCTTTGGCCGGGTCCGAATCGGCCACAATCCCCGCGCCGCTGCGGACGAACACCTTGCCCCGCTTTTTGTAGGCAATACGGATGGCGATGCACGTGTCCATGTTGCCCGAAAAGTCGATATAGCCGATGGCGCCGCCGTAAATACCCCGCTTGTTGTTTTCCAGCTCGGCAATCAGCTGGCAGGCCCGGATTTTCGGCGCGCCGGACAGGGTTCCGGCGGGAAGCACGGCCTCGATGGCGTCCAGCGCGTCGCAGTCGTCGCGGATGACGCCGCGGACGGTGGAGCCGATGTGCATTACGTGGGAATACCGCTCGATGGAGTGGAGCTTCTCCACCTCCACTGTGCCGAACCGGCTGATTTTGCCCAGGTCGTTGCGCCCTAAATCCACCAGCATGTCGTGCTCCGCCAGTTCCTTTTCGTCGGACAGCAGTTCCGCTTCGAGCTGTTTGTCCTCTTCCTCGGTTTTGCCTCTTGGGCGGGTGCCTGCCAGCGGGAACGTGTGCAGCACGCCGTTTTCCAGCTTTACAAGCGTTTCCGGCGACGCGCCGGCCACTTCCACGTCGGTGCCGGAGAAGTAGAACATATAGGGCGAGGGGTTCACCGTGCGCAAAACCCGGTAGGTGTTGAACAGACTGCCCTCAAAGGGGGCGCTCAGGCGGTTGGAAAGTACGATTTGGAAAATGTCGCCTTCTTTGATATAGTGCTTTGCCCTTTCCACCATGGCGCAGTAGGTTTCCTTGTCAAAGAGGGGCGTTACCTCGCCTAACAGCTTCCCGCCCGGCACCCGCCGCTTTTTGCCGTTTCGCAGAAGCTCCGCCATCTGCCGAAGCTCCAGCTCCGCGCGGTTGTAGCTTACGTCCGGGTCGGACAGGGGGATGTTCACAATAAGGGTAATCTTCTGCCGCACATGGTCAAAGGCGATGACCGTGTCAAACAGCATCAGATCCACGTCTTTGAACTCCTCCGTGTCCTCCACAGAACACCGCACGGCCGGTTCGCTGTAGCCCAGATAGTCGTAGGCGAAATAGCCCACAAGCCCGCCGGTAAAGGGCGGCAGATGGGGCAGGCGGGGGCTTTTGTATTCGGCCAGAATCTGCCGCAGATGGGCTGTGGGGTTGTCGGTGTCGAAGGTCAGGTCGCCGGCCTTCATCCGGCCGTTGCTGCAGGTGATTTCCAGTTTCGGGTCGTAGCCCAGGAAGGTGTACCGCCCCCACTTGTCGTGGGCCCACGCCGATTCCAGCAAAAAGCAGGGGGTGGACACGTTTTGTAAAATCCGCATGGCTTCGATAGGGGTGGTAAAGTCGGAAAGAATCTCGCAGCT
>JAKPBM010000021.1 GCA_029778935.1 Bacillota bacterium
GCCGCAGCCGGAACAGCGGACGTGGGAGTGGGGCCTGCCACGGGGTTCGAACCGGTCCGGCTCGCCGGGCAGCACAAGCCGCTCCGCCGTCCCTGCCTCCACCATCTGGTTTACGTTGCGGTACACCGTGCCCAGGCTGATGCCCGCGTATGTTTTGGCCACCTCCTGATGAATTTCCGCCGCCGTTGGGTGGTCCAGCCGTTGCAATGCTTCGGCGATGAGTTTCTTCTGTATGCTGAAGTAGTTTCCCATTCGTTCACTCGCTCCCAGTTTCGCTGTCCGTAGTTGTATATGCAAACCCCAGCAGCCGGACAATGGACGGCACAGCGCCCACCTCGTCCAAAAGCTTCCGGATTTTTTGCGCCACCTTGTCCCTCTGCGATTCACTCATCGGCGTTTTACGCCGGCTGGCCCGCAGAAGCAAGTTTTTCGGAGAGTGGACCAAATCCACAAATTCCAGCACCTGTGTTTTGTACCCCGCGTATTCCAGCATGCCCGCCCGCAAAGCGTCCGTCGCCAGCGCGGCAAACCGCTCTTGTAATATGCCGTAGTCGGCCAACAGCGACGTGCTGTTCGGCTTCATCACGGCGTTCAGCTCGTGCTGGCAGCAGGGGACGGAAAAGATGTAGTCTACCTCCGTTCTCACCCCGTGGTACAGCACCAAATCCGTCGCCGTGTCGCAGGCGTGGAGGGAGATAATCATGTCGGGCTTGGTTTCCGGGCGGTAGTCGGCGATGTCGCCGCAGTAGAAGGTCAGCCCGTCGTAGCCGTACTCTTTCGCCAGCCGGTTGCACTTTTCGATTACGTCCTGTTTTAAGTCAAATCCGGCGATTTTGACCTTCTTTTGCAGGATTTTGGTAAAATAGTAGTACACAACGAAAGTTAAGTACGACTTGCCGCAGCCAAAGTCCACTATGTGCCATTCGGGCCTGGGGTCCTTGGCTGCCACGTCGTCAATCAGCTCGATAAACCGGTTGATCTGGCGGTACTTATCGTACATGGGGGCGGCGACTTTGCCTTCGGCGGTGAAAATCCCCAAATCTTTTAGGGGGCGGATGTCCTCCCCTTCTTTTAAGATATAGTTTTTCTGCCGGTTGTGGGGGAGAGCCTTGGGCAAAGCCGCCTCTTTTTTTGTTCTCTGGTAGAGAAGTTTGCCTTTTTTGGTTCTTCTGAGGGCGTGCTCCGCCACCGCCGTGGTGGCGTTTATCCGCCGGAAGGACGCAAAGAGCGCCACAGCGCGCTCGATTGCGTCGCTTTCCGGCCAGTTTTCGTGGAACACTTTCGTTCCCGCCTGTTTTTCCAGCTGGTATTTTGCCTTGGAGGAGGACATCGGCCGCAGCACCGCCCGGACGACCCCGCCGCCTTCTTCCGGTTCGGAAAAAGTGATGCGCAAAGGCCCTTCCCGGAAAATCTCCGTTATAATCTGTACCGCGTCGTCCACAGGTATCTATCCTCCCAAAGTGTAAACAAATACCCCGGAAAACCGGGGTATTTTCCTTGCTCTTAAGGCGTATGCCCTTATTTCCCCAAAAAACAATGTGAAAGCGGAAACTATACGGTCAGCACACCCGATTCGTCGATAACCAGGATGAAGATGCTTTCCTCCACGCCGTTTTCCGCGTTGATATAAATGAGATACGTCTTGCCGTTGTCGCCTTTGCAAAGGAACTCATAGGCCAAAATTTCGTTCTGCCCCGGGCTGGGAATGATGCAAAGGCCGTTGGATTTTTCCACCGTCAGCCCGCTGCCCAGATACTTTTGGGCTTCCTCGGCGGAGAGTTTGGGCGTAAACTGCCGGTCGGTGCGGTGGTTGTTCCAGTAGCCTAAAGCCTGCCAGTAGACCAGATCCCCCGTGTCCATGGCGATGCCCACCTGCAAAAGGTCCGGGTAGACCATGATACCTTCGGGCGAATAGGCAAAGTTGATATAGCAGACGCCGCCGGCGCTGTAGTAGTAGGACGACTGCATCTGCTCAAAACCTTTTTTCTTCAGTAGCTCCTCGGCCTTTTTCTCGGCCTGTTCCGGCGTGATGGTGGCCGCGCCGGGAATCGTGCCGCTGCTGTAGTACATCACGTGGCCGCCGTCGCCGGTGATAACGATAAAGCCTTCGCCTGCAGAGAAGGTGTAGGTTTTATACCCTTCCAGGCTCTCGGTGGAAAGCTGCAGGGCGGATGCGTCCACTTCCAGGAACTTGGCCGCCACGGTTCTGGCCTCGTCGGCGGTGAACTTCTTGGTGGCCTGCTCCACGTACTTGGGCACGCGGCGGGTGATGTGGTCGGAATAGGGCCCGTCGTAAATCAGCGTGGGCGATTCGGGCATGGAATCCTCAATGGCGGACAGCCCGCCCACAACGCCGCCCTGGGCCACGGAGGCGGCATCCTTTTCCGCTTCGGCCTTGGCGCGGATTTCAGAGGGCACGATCTTAAAGAAGCCTTTCTGCTCGGATGCCACGTAGAATTCGTGCAGCTCCGCCGAAACCTGGGAAGCAATCTCGCTCAGTTTGGCAAGCGTAGTGCGCTCGTCCGGCGTCAGCTGCTGGCCGGCGGCGGCTTTCCTGCCCAGCACGTAGCAGAAGTCGCCCACCTGGGAGAGAAACTGGGACGTCTTGTCCAGAGAGATGTCGGCCGCCGGAAGTTCCGCCAAAGCGTTTTTGGCAATCTCCGACTGGCGCCAGACTTCGCTGGTCAGCGTGACAAGCATGGAGGGGGAGTTGCTGTACAGACCCTTGGCCAGAGACGTGTCGATGTTGTTGGCCGCGGTGACCAGTTCGGTGACGGCGCGGCGGTAGTTGGCCTCGTACGCCATTTCCAGCTGGCGCAGCTTCATGTGGGACTGCACGGCAAATCCAATCGCGATGGCCAATGCCCCCAGCGTGTAAGAGGCAAGTAGCACTCTGCTGCGTTTCTTCATGCGGATACATCCTTTCGGAATGGTTTGAATTGGCTTTCCTTAGCATTCCAAACCAAGGCAAAATTATGCATCCGCAAGGGAAAATCGGCAAATCCTCCTTATACTACCAGCCCGCCGTTAGGGCTTATGACCTGCCCGGTGATATACGACGCGTCGTCGGAAACCAAAAACAGAATCGCCCGCGCCACCTCCTCGGGCCTGCCCAGGCGGCCCAGCGGCGTTTCCTCCGCCAACGCGGCCAAATCCTCCGGCGAAAAAGAGCTTACCATGTTCGTTTCAATAACCCCCGGCGCCACGCAGTTGACCCGTACGCCGGACGGCCCCACTTCTTTGGCCAGAGCCTTCGTCAGGCCGATTAAAGCGGCTTTCGCCGTGGAATAATGGACTTCGCAGGACGCCCCCACCTGCCCCCACATGGAGGAGACAAAGACGATGCTGCCGCTTTTTCTTCTTATCATGGCGGGCAGGGCGGCTTTCGTAAGGTAAAAGGCGGCGTTGACGTGCACGTCCATCATTTTCCGCCAAAGCTCGTCGGAAATGTCGCAAAAAAGCCTTTGGTCGGCAAAGCCGGCGTTGTGGACGAAAACGTCGAGCAAGCCCAGATAACTTTCCGCTTCCCAAACCAGCGTGCGGGCCTGTTCCGCATCCGAAAGGTCTGCGGCAAGGGCGACGGCCCGTCCGCCCTGTTCGTTGATGGAACGGCAGAGGGTTTCCGCCGCGTCCCTGTTTTGGTGGTAATGGAGGGCCACGGCGTACCCCTTTTGCGCCAAAAGCAGCGCCGTTGCCCGCCCAATGCCGCCGGAAGCCCCGGTGACAAGGGCTGTTTTCGGGGTTTGCGTCGCCACAGGCATTCCTCCTGTTTTTGTGACAAAGTTCCTTAAAGGTTATTATATCGTTTGACTTTTCCTGCGTCAAGCGTTATGATTTAATAAAAAAAGAAAAAGTTAAGGCGGTGGGAATATGAAAGTTATCATCGTAGGCGGCGTTGCCGGCGGCATGTCCGCCGCCGCAAGGTTACGAAGGCTTTCCGAAACGGCGGAAATTATCGTTTTGGAACGGGGCGGATACGTCTCTTTTGCCAACTGCGGCCTGCCCTATTACGTGGGCGGCAATATTGCCGACCGGGACGAGCTGATTCTGCAAACGCCGGAAGACTTCGCCGCCCGTTTCGCCGTGGAAGTGCGGCTGTTTTCCGAGGTGGTCGCCGTCGACCCGGCCAATAAGACGGTCACCGTAAGAGCCGGCGGCAGCGTGTACTCGGAAACCTACGACAAACTGATACTCTCCCCCGGCGCGGCCCCCGCCGTCCCGCCGCTGGCGGGGCTGGACGACCCGCGGGTGTTCACCCTGCGGTCGATTCCCGACGCGGATAAGATAAAGCAGTATGTCGATGAAAACAAACCGCAGAAAGCCGTAATTGTCGGCGGCGGGTTCATCGGCCTGGAGATGGCGGAAAACCTTGTTGAACGGGGCGTGGCCGTCACCGTCGTGGAAATGGCGCCCCAGGTGGCAGGCTTCTTAGACAGGGACATGGCCAGCGTCGTCCACCATCACCTGCGGGAAAACGGCGTGGCCCTGAAACTCGGCAA
>JAKPBM010000024.1 GCA_029778935.1 Bacillota bacterium
GGCGTACTGGTGGGTCTGGAAGGAAAGCAGGTTCTTGCTTTCGTTCCGGACGGCGGGGGCGAACCGGTCGTCAAAGATGGGCTTAGCCCCCCGTAAATTGACCGGGAAGGTGACGGTGAACAGGTCGTCTTTGTCCTGATAGTCGTCCAGGCGGGTGGTAAAGTCGATGCGGCGGCTGCCCGCGTGGAGGGTGATTTCCTGGGTCACGTAGACGACGGTGCCCAGGGTGTATTGGATAATGAGCTTTTCAAACTCCTTGCCTTTGACGGCTGTTACCTTTGCTTCGTACTCGCCGGAAGTGAGTTTGTGGCCCGTGGTGTAGAACTCGTGCTGGGTTTCCATGCGGTTGGGCATTTCCTTTAAAGCGACGAGCCGGTTGGCCGGGCCGTCCAGATGGGGGTTGATCAGCTCCCTTCCGGCGGCCTTGTCGTAGAGGGAGATAATGCCGCCGCCTTTTTTCGGATCCACCGTGAGCTTAAAATAGCGGTTTTCGATGGAAATGTCGGCGGACTCTTTGGCGCAGGGGTGGTTTTCGCCCTCGACGAGATAATACGTAGCGTAGCCCAGGGCGGGCACTTTGGGGGAGAACACGGCGACAACCTCGTAGCCGTCGTCCGTTTTCCTCTGGGCGGCGGTCTGGAACTTGTAGATTTTGCCTTTTTCGTCCTGGAACACGTAGTGTTCGGCGGGTTTGGCCAGATGCAGGGTGACGGTGGCCGGATCTTTCCGCTCCCAGGTGTGGGGGTTGAAGAAGACAAAGGGGCGGGGGCCGCTGGTGGCGACGCGGGAGGCAATATAGGCCGAGGCGCGGTTGATAACGTCCGCTGCCAGTTCCACGGCTTCCCGGTACTGCACCATCAGGTCGACAAAGGAAATTTCGTTGTTGGTGCCCGTGATGCTGTCATGGTGCTGGCCGCAGAGCACTTGCCGCCAGGCTTTGTCCAGCGCTTTTTCGGGATATTTGGCGCCGCAAAGGGAGGCAATGACCGCCAGCTTTTCCGCCGTAACGAGCAGGTTTTCCGCCAGACGGTTGGCCTGCTTAAAGTCGGTTCTGGTAAGCGACACGCCCGCATGGTACAAAGACATGTCCCTGGAGGTCAGGCCAAACGGCGGTTCGCCCGTTTCGGCGGCAATCCGTTTTTCGTCGGCGGAAAGGGTCTCAATGAATTCGCCGACGGTGGCGTACCGGGCTTTGGGGAGGGTGTTTTCCATCCACTCCATATGGCCGTCCACCGGGTAGGCGGGGACGGTGGAGAAGGCGCGGGCGTCGCCGTCGGTAAAGGAGAGGTTCTTTTCCTTGCTAAAGCCGATGCCCATGCCGCCGCGGATGTGGATAAGACTGCGCCCGTCGGGGGAGACGTGGCGGAACACCGGCGGGAAGCCGAAAATGTGCTTGCCCCAGTAGATGCCGTCGCAGCCGCCCTTTCGGCAGATCTGGGACAGCTGGTTGGGATGGCCGAACACGTCGCCGGGGCTGTACAGGGTGCAGATGCGGCCCAGCACGTCCCGGTGGTACAGCTGGCCGTAGGCCATGTTGCGCACTAAGCCTTCCGGCGAGGAGGTCATCTCGTTGGGCTGGTTGTAGAAGCAGTCGGCGTCGGCCCGGCCTTCGGCGAACAGTTGCTTTAAAAACTCCCGGTCATGGGGGTACAGGCTGTAATAGGGGTGCAGGTAGTCCACTTCCGACAGCACTGCCTTAAAGCTCTCGTTTTCCCGCAGGGCTTTGAGCATGTTCATGGTGATGTCTATCGCACCCATGGCGTAGACCCGCTGCTCCTGGTGGTAGGTTGTGTCGAAGTGGAAAGCGGCGGAAAGGAGCCGGTCGCCGGTGAAGCCGTGGAACACGTCCTGCCGGACGGTGAACCGGCCGGAAGCGATATCGCCGCCTTCTGTCAAGACAAAGGGGTAGGTGATGCTTTGGGCCGTTTCGGGGGCGGGCAGTTCCAGCCGCAGCATGTGGCATTGGCCTTTGGCAAGGGCGGGGATAGACAGGGGCTTTTCCCCGCCGACCTGCAGGCTGCCGCCCTTTGTGTCGCCTAACGCGGCGGCAAAGACGGGGAACACCTGCTTGGGAGATTCCTTGCTGCCCACAAAGAGCATGGTTTTGGACGGGTAAGCAACGCCCAGCCCGTCGACCCGAGCCGCCATGGGGTAGATAGTGCAGTTGGTCATGGACAAGTCGACCGTGTCGCAGATATAGCCGGGGCGCAGCTTAAACAGCAGCAGATTCAGCCCCTTCTGGAACGTCACGGCCACCTGCCGGCCCATGGTCGTTAAGCCCTTGACCCGGCCGTAGGGGGCGTTGTCAATCAGCTCGCCGTTTAGGTACAACAGGCAGCC
>JAKPBM010000035.1 GCA_029778935.1 Bacillota bacterium
ACCGGTCCCGCCACAAATCCAGCTCAAACAGCCCGCTGACGCACGTCCTTGTGTACTCCGTGCGAAGCATCTCCATTCCGCGCCGCTTCGTCTCCGCATCCCCCAAAAGCCTTACGCCGGCATTCTCAAACAGCACCGCCAAAACCTCGTCCACCGCCTGCGAAAGCCACGGTAGCCTGCCCTTGGGCAAATGACCGTACACGCAGGCGTGCCCGAACTCGTGAAACAGCGTGTTCCGGCTCAGCACATCGCCCGCTTCGGCAATATGCATCTGAATCCGCCCGTCCTCCAGCTGGCTGGCAAAGCAAACCCCGTCCGACATCCGCACATCCAGCAGGGCCAGCACGTCTTCCATCCCCAGCCGTTTGGCAAACGCCCCAAGCAATTCCGCCGCATCCTCGGTTTTCGCAAGCTTCGCCCGTTCTTCCAGCCAGGAAAACCACCGCCCCATGGCAACGCCGTCCGCCTTCGCCTTCTCCGCCACTTCCGGAAGCCGAAGCTCTAAAAAAGCCGTCAAATGCCGCCGCAGCAATTCTTCCGTCAGCCCTTCAACAGCCAAAACGGTGTCCACATAACCCGCATACCTAAGGCTTCTCGCCGCCTCATCCCGATAATCCATCAGTGTCAGCACATCCGGCCGCATTTTCGCGGCCGCCGCAAGCGCATCGCCGCTTTCATACGCCGAGCCGTCGTCGAGCTTGTTCCGCAGCTTTCTAACCGCCGGCTGGCACTCTATCCACCACCGCACAAGCCCCCGCTCTATCCGGAACCCTTCCAGTTCCCGGCGGATTTCCTCCTGGGCTTCCTCCAAATCATGCTGCGCGCCGTCGTAGTTTTCGCTCTGCAGCCGGTTGAACCGGAGAATCGCCTGATACAAGTTGTCCATATCTCCTAACCTTTCCAAAAAGGGAAACGCAAAACAGCGGCAAAGGCTCTTTGCCGCTGCTCCCCGCCCGATTTTATAGTTTTATCTTCACATAATCCCCGTCGCTGCTCTGCACTTCCACCAGGACCCAATCGGGGTGTTTCCGCTTAAACCGCTTCAGCTCCCGCATCAGCCGCATCATCTGCCCCGTGGAGAGATCCATTTTCGCCCGCTCCACCAAGGCCTTGCTGATCAGCCCGGCCGTCAGCCGGTTCAGCACCATCCCCGTCGGCAGAAGCAGCCGGATGTTCTTGCCTTCCGACTCCTTAACGATAATCCGCATGGCTTACTCCACGAAAATCCGCACGATGTCCCCGTCAGCCGATTCCACTTCCACCAGATTCCCGACGGCCCCCTGGCGAACCATCTCAAGAATCTGGTTTAAATCTATATTTTTCAGCACATCATTCCCCCCGAGCTGGGGCATACTCATGCCCATTTCAAGCCCAACCTGCACTAGCCCCAAAGGGAGGTTGACCCGCACTTTGTCCCCGTCGGCCGAGTCCACGACAATGCGCAGGATCATATCCTTAATGTCTTTCCGCTCCTCCGCGGGCACCATCATGACGTCGGGCGTTTGCTTTTCCTTTCCGCAGAGCAGTTCATCCACCGTTACGCCGAGGATTTTGGCCAGTTTCGGAAGCAAACTGATGTCCGGGCAGGTCTGGTCGTTTTCCCATTTGCTGACCGCCTGGGGGCTGACGTCCAAAAGCTGCGCCAGTTCGTCCTGTGTCAGCTGTTTTTCCTTCCGCAGATTTGCAATTCTTCTTCCCAGAGTCTCCAAAATTATCCGCTCCTTTCTGCTTCGTGCTTACAATATACCATCCCGGTCCCGGAAAAGGAAGAGAACAACAGTTGTTTTTGGCCCATTTTTCTCAACCAACAAGGGATGAATCGCTCAACCTCCGGTTGACCGCCCGCCAAAACCCCCAAAAACGCCCTTCCCAGCGCCATTTTTCGCCCCTCTGCCCTCCCCAGCACACCAGCCTTCCTTTCTTCGCCACGGCGCGCTTTTTCGCTGCCCAGATAGCTTCCACGCAGGCACAACTTCCCGCCAAATCACGTCCGCACCCTCATTTGCAGTAACTCCACACGCCCTCGACTAGCGCAAAATCCCCCCCGCCCCATACCATAATCGCCTCTACATCTTGTAACCACGCCTGCACCCCAAATCCCCGCACCTGCTATCCGCCCGCCTATCCCCGCTCCTCTCCCCATCCTCTCCCTCTCTCGGTTTCCCCGAACATCCTCTCCCTGCTCCCACATATCCCGCACATTTTGTCCCGCATCCCGCGCCCCCTGGGCCAAGCCGCCACTCTCCAAAGCCCGCCATCTCGGCGTCCCGTTGCGCCCCGCGCCTGCGTTCCTAGCCAACTCGCCCCGCCCAGCCATCCCGCCGCCTGCCAAACCGCAGTAACAAAAAAAAGCAGCACCCCATAGGTGCTGCTTTTTGCTCTGATTAAAGAGGTTACTTCGCCAAAGAGTTATAGAGAAGCGCAAGTCTGCTCTTCTTGCGGGCGGCGTTATTCTTGTGAATCAGGCCCTTGGCCGCAGCTTTGTCAACGAGCTTCTCGGCAAAACGCATTCTCTGCTCGGCCAAAGCCTTGTCACCGGCGACCACACTGGCCTCAAAACGTTTCAACGCGGTTTTCATCGCGGAACGCGCCATTTTGTTCTGCAGCGTCTTCGTCGCGGTTACACGCACACGCTTTTTGGCGGATTGAATATTCGGCATCCCCACACACCTCCTCTTCGGAAAATCCTCTTAGCGCTTATACGGCGTGGTGTTTATAAGCAAAATTCGGCTGTTACTCGTTACAAAGGATGCTTTTCCTTCTTCATAACAAGGTACAGCGGTTATTATATCATATCCTGTCCGCATTTTCAAGTTTTTCTTCCCCGCTCTGAAAATTTTTCTTCCCGCAAACGGGGAAACGCCCGCCGCGCCCTGTCATTTCTTTTTTACATACCGCTCTTCCTCGCTGAAAATACAGCCGCAGTATTTCTGCATATATAGCCCCAGCGCTCTGGCTTTGTTCTGCCCTTCCCGAAACAGCGGGCGAAAATCCCGGTACAAAAAGCTGACCCCGTATTGTTGCGCCGCTTCCTCCCCTTTCTGCCGCAAAAGCTCATGGTTCTGGTAGGGGCTGATGAGAAGCGTCGTTGTAAAACTGGCAAACCCTTTTTCCGCGGCCTTTCTGGCCGCTTCTGTAAGCCGCAGGTCATAGCAAAAGCCGCACCGCTTGTCAAATTTCCCTTCCAGCCCCGCCAAAAACGGCCTGAGCCCGTACATATCCTCCCAGATCATGGGAAGCTCCGCGGTTTGGGCGTATTCCTCCAGCGCCTGCTTTCGGCTCCTGTACTCGGTGACCGGATGGATATTGGGGTTAAACCAGAACCCCGTCGGCAAAATTCCTTCCTGTCGAAGGCTTTCGACGCAGGCGATGGAGCAGGGCGCGCAGCATATGTGAAGCAATGTGTTCATTGGTTTGATTCCTTCGTTTTCGTCCGCCCCCAAGGCGAAGATGTTACGCGCTGCAGTATTCGTGGATTTTGGAAAGAAGCTCTAAATCGCTTGAAAAACTGTCTTTCCTGTTGTCCTTTCTCCAGAGAATGAACCCCTGCCAGCTGGTGTTCAGCCGGCTGGTGATGTGCACCTCGCCGGTGGCCACCCTGCCGTTTTTATCATTGTGCAGCACAACGCCGTCCATATACAAAGGTGCGGTCAGTTCGGACGACTCGCCGAAAGAGCGCTTCCTCTGAAACGCCTGCGGGTAGCAGGGGTAGTCCAACAGCTGTTCCATGTACACAAAGAAGTGATTGGCATCGTAAAACGTCAACGGCTCATACAGGCAAGGGCTATACAGCCTTCCTTCCATGCGGCCGGCGCCGTACTCGTCAATGCAGACATATACGGTCGAAAGCTTCTTGCCCCCAACAGTGGAAGACATAGCACACCTCCGATAGTTTGCGCAAATTCTGTTAAGATGGATAGTCGAACGCTTCGTCGGCGTTTACGTCATGTATCGCCGCCAGCTCCGCCTGCACGACAATCCGATGGGTGTTGACGCCGATGGGCTCGCAGGACACCAGCGTCAGGCAGGAAAACCCCTGGCTGTAAATCGGCGCCCAGTCGGTGGGCTCCACGATAAACGTCGTGCGGTAGACGTATTCGTACACATGCTTATCATCCCGAAGGTACAGCCGGTCGCCGTCCGTAAGCGTGTCAATGTAGTAAAAGGGCGCCCTGTCGGTAATCCGCCCGCCGGAGCGTCCGTTTCTATGCCCCGCAATGCTTACGTTCCGGTTCCCTTCCCCAGGCAGCTGGGCGTAATCAAACAGGCCCACGCCCCGGTTTAACACGGACAGCTCCGTCCCGTCCAACACCGGCGTATTCAGCTTCAGCTTCGGAATCACCAGGCGAAGCTTGCCGTCCTCGTATTTCTGCCGCTCGACGGTGATAAACAGCTTGTCATGGGGCAGCCCGTCGCCGGCCCATTCGGGCGGCGTGGCCACCGTCTCCGGCGCCCCCAGGGGAAAGGCGAAGGAAACATTCGTCCCCGCCGCCGGCTCCTGGGTTTCCGTTAACGGCGGCTCCTCGGAAGCGGAACTTGTCCCGTACGGCCCGGCGGAAGATTCCGCCGTAGTCTCCTCCGCGTCCTCCGCGGGCAGGCCGGGCAATGTAGGCATCACGGTACCCGTCGGCACCGTCTCCGCCACGCCCGACTCCGGCAGCGTGCTGCCGTACCAGGCCACATACAGCGCCGCCGCCACAACGAGCAGCAGCACGGGATAAAACTGATTTTGCTTTTTCATCGTTTCGGCCTTCCCGGTTTCCCTTACGTAATCTCCATGGTCCTAACCTTACAGTTCAGCTTTACGGGTATGTACTTATGTTTGCGGAACGCGGCGGTAATGCGGTTCATAATCATCTGGCTGTCCTCGTAGTTGGCCCCCGGCAGCATGAGCACATACTGGGCGTCGCTGTACCGGGACACCACGTCGCCCCGCCGCAGCCCGTTGACCAGGACCTTCAGCAGCACGTCCATAGAGTTGTTGAGCACGGCCAGCGCCGGCATGGACCCGTCGGCCATAGTCACGGTAATAAGCCCCAGCTGAATGGCCATTCCTGTGCGGCTGGCCTGCCGGGCCGCCAGGCGGTACGCTTCCCGGAAAAACCCGAAATCGCACACAAAGGCCCCCGGCCGCCTCTCGGTTTCCTGCAGGCTCTTTTGTATGATGCTTAAGTCCATCTCCAGGCTTTGCTGGATCTTCATAATCTCATTGTACAGCGACTGCAGCTCCTCTGACGGATGCACGCCCAGCGCCCGGTAAAGAAGCTCCGTCGCGGCTTCGTAACGGCTTTGGGCTTGGGCGTTTTTGCCCTGAAACAAAAGGGCGCGGATAAGCAGAATGTGCAGGCCCTCGTCGTAAGAGTCCCTCTTTAAGGCCTCGGCGCAGACGTTTTCCATCTCCGCGTATTCCCCTGCCTGCTGCAAAAGGGTTGCGTACTCTTTGGTCATGGTCAAAAAGAGGGTGTGATAGTGGGTGCGAAGGGAAATGGTCCAAAGCTGCTGGGATAGCTGCGGCAGAAGCTCTTCCTTATATAAGGAAAAAGCTTTCTGGTAGTAAGCCTGCCGCACGGCCGGCGCCAGAGCGGCGTTTCTTGCCTGCATGCAGAGGGCTTCCATCTCCTCTGCGTCCACGACGCACCGGATATCCCGGTTCCAGGCATAGCCGCCCCGCTGGGAGACGATGAAGTTTGCATCCTCGCCGAACACATCCGCCAGCATGCGGCGCAGCCGGGAAAAAAGCGTTTTCATGGCGCTGACCGGGTTAGCGGTATCCTCGTCGGGCCAGACGGCTTCCAAAAGCTCCGACTGGGACACCACCCGCTGCCGGTTTAAGATCAGGTACGCCAGAACGCTCCACATTTTCACCGAACGGTTCTGATCGTCCGAAATCACTTTTCCGTCGTATTGCAGGCGAAAACGTCCAAAAAGCCACACTTTTGCCTCCGGGCCGCCGTGGGAGGAAAAACCGTCCTGCAACATGGTAACACCTCGCTCAAAGCCGAATCGACAAAGGATTCAAAAGCCGAAAACCGTCCCGTAGTTTACGTATCTAATATTATAGCGTTTTCTTATCCTAAAAACAAGGGGAAAAACTGAAAAATCGAAATAAACCGCAAAATAATAACAATTACGTCAGAATTCAACAATTTTCCAGATGCAACCGAAAAGTAACCGGCAGGCTCTATACTGGATACCAGAATAAAGCTACGGGTTGGGCTATTAAGGAGATGAAACAATGTCCAAACGTCTTTTTCAGCGACAAACGTTCGTCATCCAGGTTATAAACAACCAGCATGCCACCTGGCAGGGAACGGTGACATGGGTGGACAAGGATGAAACCAAAGAATTTCGCAGCGCTTTGGAGTTAATTCGCCTGTTAGACAGCGCGATAGATTCGCAAAACGAGAAAAAAGAAGAAAAATTATCAGATGCAACCGAAATGTAACTCTACGCATATATATTGGTATCACTGGTAATACTTGCTAAGGTAACAATTACCAAAGAAATATACTGAAAGTTATATGGGAAAGGAGCTACAACATGAGCACACGGTTCAAAACTAAGGCAAAGCGTTGGGCGGCGTTATTTGTGGCGGCGCTTCTCATCTGCAACCTCATCCCCGTAAACATCTTCGCCACAGCCGATCACACGCCCCCCAGCGAAGTAGTGTATGCCGGCAAGACCTGGTACTATGACGCCAAAGGCAACCGGATCAGAGACGAGGAAAATCCCCCTGAGAACTTTTCCGTTAAAGTAGGTAAATTTGCGGAGTCG
>JAKPBM010000057.1 GCA_029778935.1 Bacillota bacterium
CGGGCGTATTCGAGACGCTTCTCGTTGATGTCCATGAGCATCAGCTCACAGTCGTCAAACGCGGGAAACGTCATCAGGTCTCGTACCAAATCACGGGTGAAGTCCAGCGAACCGGCACCGATGAATGTGAATTTTCTCATAGTGATCGCTTCCTGTCTTCTTTAGTTGTTTACTAAAAAATGTACACATGTTTTCTGTTCCTATGTCTATAATATAACGTCATACTGTCCAAATGTCAATAAGCAATTTCTCATTATATAAAATATTTTTATATATCTCTTGACAAGGTTAAAATCGAGGGTTATAATGTTTACTAAACAAGATAGATGGACAATATGTAATTTATCATATGTTGTTCTAATTTTCCTCCTATCGTTCGAAACTAATTATTTCCCTAAAATCGCCGGTTTTCTTCTTTTTGCGGCCCTAACCCCTATGAAAACACTGCCTGCGGTCGGGCTATGGGCGGTATTTTCGCTTCCGTTCGGATGTTGGAAGCGTTTTTAGAACTATTCGGTGTATGGCACGGGAGGGAAGAAGCTGTAAAAATTTATCAAAGCTTTAAATAATTTTCACGAACAGATTGATTTTTATGCCCGGTTCGATATAATGGTTGTTGTTCAAACTGAAGGAGGATTCTATGGCAAATATTCGTCAGGTTGCGGAATTGGCCGGCGTATCCATCGCCACGGTTTCCCGCATTTTAAACGGAGACGACCGGTTCCGAACGACGCCGGAAACGCGTCAGGCTGTGCTGGACGCTGCCAGCCGGCTTCACTATACGCCGCAGCGCACGCAGAGAAAAGTCCGCCTCGGCTGTATTATGGCAGTTACGGCGGAAAAATATTCCGATCCGTTTTTTACATCTATTTTAGCCGCGGCGGAAGAAGAGTGCGATCGGCAGGGCGCGTCGATTTCCTTTATCCGAAATTAGACCGAGCTTTCCAATCCGAAAATTCTTCAGGAGCTGATCAGCGAGCGGCTGGAAGGCATTTTCCTTATGGAACGCATACCGGATGCGACCTTAAGCACCCTTCGGAAGCACATCCCCCACATCATTTTCATTGACAACTACGACCTGGAGCATGAGTTCGACTGCATCGGCTTTGACCATTACTCCGCCAACTGGCAGGTAATGCACTGTCTAATAAACCACGGCTATCAGAGAATCGCTTTGATCAGCGGCACATCGCCCAACGAGCCTCTTTCGGACACTTTCCGTCTGCTTTGCTACCGGGAAGCGCTGCGCCGTGCAGGGATTCCTTTCGACAGCAACCTGGTCAAGGACTGCCTGTGGGATATGGAGCTTTGCGCCCGGCAGACCAGGGAGCTGATGAGCCTGCCCGAGCCGCCGGAAGTGATCTTTGCCGGCAGCGACTCGCTGGCCTCCTCCGTCCTGAGCACGATTTACAGCATGGGCCTGCGCTGCCCCGACGACGTAGGCGTCATCGGGTTCAACAACATTCCGCTCAGCGCCCATATGGTGCCGCCGCTGACCACCGTCAGCATCCCCACCAGAGATATCGGCATCGCCGCCGTGCAGCGGATGATGGAGCTGGTGCGCGGCAAGGGCGGGGCCAAGCGGAAGATTCTGTTCCCGACCCGGCTCATGGAACGCCAGTCGTTAAAAAGGGTAACTAAATAGAGTAAACAACGCTCCGGAGGAAATGTTCCGGAGCGTTTCTGTTATCTTTACTGTTGCCGGACGCCCCCTTGCTGCCCACCGTGTAATCCTTGACCATTTCAAAAAGCGGAATCTTCCTCATCGTTTTCGCGGAAGTAAAAAGAATTTGTTTACCAAAAAATCGTTAAGACCCCCAACCCGTTCGGTTGGGTTATTTGTTTTGCAAAAACCCCGAATCTTCGAGCTTAAACGGAACCTTATCGTTTCTTTTCATAACATTGACAAAGATTGGCAATCCAGTTACAATTGCCTTGATATGGCAGTGTAAGGGGGGGTACCTATGCACCGGAAAAAGCGAAGCGAAAGCTTTCTGGGGATGCACTTTGATTTTCACGCGCGTAAAGACCAGACGGGCATCGGCGAAAACTGCGCGCCGGAGGTCATCGGCCGCATGCTGGACGCCGTAAAGCCCGACTACGTACAGTGCGACACGAAAGGCCACGCCGGCGCCACCAGCTACCCGACGAAAGTCGGCTACCAGGCCGAGGGAATCGTGGCCGACATCTTAAAAATGTGGCGCGAGGAAACGGCCAAACGGGGGATTGCCCTGTATGCCCACCATTCCGGCGTATGGGACAACCTGGCTATCGAACACAACCCGTCCTGGGCGGCGGTCAACGAAAAGGGCGAACCGTCCAAGGAGAAAACCTCCGTCTTCGGCCCCTACGTGGAGCAGCTGCTGGGGCCGCAGCTAGTGGAAATGGCGACGGAGTACGGCTTGGACGGCGTATGGGTCGACGGCGACTGCTGGGCCGTCATGCCCGACTATTCCGAGCACGCGCAGGTTGCCTACCACGCCAAAACGGGCCGCATGCCGCCCAAGCCGGACGAGGAAGGGTATGACGAATACCTGGAGTTTAACCGGCAGGGCTTTCGGGACTATGTGGCAAAATACATCTCGATTGTAAAAGAGAAAGCGCCCGAATTTGAAGTTGCGTCCAACTGGATGTACACCTCTTTTGCGCCGGAGGAAGTTACTCTGCCTGTGGACTTTATCTCCGGCGACTACTCCCCGCAAAATAGCGTCAACACGGCGCGGTTTGAAGCCGCCTGCCTGGTGCGCCAGGGCAAACCCTGGGACCTGATGGCTTGGGGCTTCAACATTCAAAACGGCTACCACTGCCTGAAATCCCTGCCGCAGCTATGCCAGGAAGCGGCGGTGGTCATCGCGTTTGGCGGCGGCTTCCAGTTCTACAACGCCCAGAAAGTGGGCACGGTGCAGGAATGGGCCATCCCCATGTGGGCAAAACTGGCCGAATTCTGCCGCGCCAGGGAAGAGGCCTGCCACAAGGCCATGCCGCATCCGCAAGTGGGCATCATATACTCCACCAAAGCCTTCTACCACAATAAAAAGAACCTGTTTACGCCGTACGGCTGCCCCGTCACCGGCGCTGTAAAGGGAAGCCTTTTCGCCGCCCAGGAAAACCAGTATTCGGCGGAAATCCTGATGTCACACCACCTTTTGAAGCTGACCGACGAGGAGCTTTCCCGCTTTGGCATGCTGATTCTGCCCAATGTGCCGGTTATCGAGGACGAAGTGAAAGCGAAACTGCTTGCCTACGCCCAAAACGGCGGCACGCTGGCCCTTTGGGGGCCCGACACGGTGCGGCTGTTTGCCGATGAGCTGGGCGTTTCCGGCGAAACAAGCGAAGCGGAAGTCATCTACGTGGAAAGCGACGGAGCCTTCGCCCCGATCAAACAGCGGTATCTGCGCCTGTCCGGCGTATCCGAAACGGGTTTCGGCCTATTGAAGTCGGATATGGGCGAGAGAATCAGCCTGTCCTTTGAAAAACCCTTCGGCAAAGGCAAATTGCAGGCCGTGGCATTCGATTTGGGCAGAGGGTATGAGAAGGAGCCTTCCGTTGTGCTGCGCCGGTTTGCCCAGCGGCAGCTGGCCGGCTTTGCGGGCAAGGCCATGCGCGTGTACGGCTCGCACCTGGTTATGCCCCTCTGGATGGAAAAGAACGGCCGCAGCTATGTGAACCTTTTAAACCTTGGCGGCGCCCATATGGACGAAAGGCAGAGATCTTTCGACGAAATCCCGCCTCTTTATAACCTGACCGTGCAAATCCCCTGCGAACAGCCCAAAAACGTCACCCTGCTACCGGAGAACATCGCGCTCCGTTGGGAATATGCCGACGGGATGCTGACGGTGCAGATTGAGCGTTTGGACATTCATACCGTACTCGCTATAGAAGGAGAATGAGCATGTATAAGGCAATCAACGCGTGGTCCGTGGACGGCAACACCGGCTTTGCGGAGATGTTCCGCCAGGTCAAAGCGGCCGGGTTCACCGCCATCGAGCTGAACATCGACAAACCCGGCGCTTCCAAACACAGCTTATGCATGGATACCACCGAAGCGGAGCTTGCGGAAATCAAGGCCATGGCCGACGAAGCCCGCGTATCCATCTGCAGTATTTCCACCTCCCTGTACGGCAGCAAGCTGGGCTCAAACAACAGGGAAGACCGGGAGTTTGCCAAAGCGCTTTTGGCCAGACAGCTGGAGTTTGCCCGGGCTTTAGGGGCGGACGGCATACTGGTTGTTCCCGGAGGAAACTATTACGACGGACAGACGATTCTCTCGGCCTATGAGACGGTTTTTGACACGTTGTCGGAGGTTAAGCCCTTAATAGCCATCAGCAACGTAAAGGTAGGGCTGGAAAACGTCTGGAACGGCTTTTTCCTTTCGCCCTTTGACATGCGCGACTTAATCGACCGGCTGGACTGCCCGAACCTGGGCGCGTATTTTGACGTGGGCAACGTGGTGGCCGCGTCCAACCCCGAGTCGTGGATTGAGATTTTGGGAAGCCGCATTGTTAAAGTGCACGTGAAAGACTTTGCCCGCAAGGGCGGTTTCTACTCCGGCGGCGATTTTGTGGACCTGTGGGCCGGCAACGTCAACTGGGCCCGCGTTATGGCCGCCCTGCGGCAGGCGGGGTACAACGGCTCGCTGACGGCGGAAGTGTTCCCCACGAAAGCGTACGAGGATATGACTGTGTTCTACCGGGAAGTTTCGGAACAGATGAACCGCATTTTGGCATTATTATAAAAAATGGTAAAACGGGAGGAAGAAAAATGAAAAAACTCGCTTTGGTGGGCTGCGGCGGTATCGGCCGATACCATTTGGGCCACATTCTGCAGTTTACCGACCTGGTGGAGCCTGTGGCGTTCTGCGACCTTCTGCCCGAGCGGGCGGAAGCCTTCGTCGCCCAGGCCGGCAGCGGCAAGGCGTACACGGACTTCTGGCGCATGCTGGACGAAACCAACCCCGACATGGTGTTCCTCTGCGTACCGCCTACGGAGCACGGCCCCATGGAACGGGAGCTTATTTCCCGGAAAATCCCCTTCTTTGTCGAAAAGCCCATCGCCTTACACTGGGACACGGCCAAGGCCATTTCTGACGCTATCGACGAAATCGGCCTGATTACAGCCGTCGGCTTCCAATGCCGGTATGACCTGCTGGCCGACAAGCTGGCCGCGTTCGCCAAAGAGAACGAAGTTGTTTACATCAACTGCACGCGGTTTGGCGGCGTGCCGCGCCAGCCCTGGTGGAAGAAAAAGGCCCTTTCCGGCGGCCAGTTGTTAGAGCAGACCATCCACCAGCTGGACTATATCCGTTACACCTACGGCGAGCCGGACACGGTGTTTGCCATAGGCGCTCGGGGCTTTGTGAAGGATATCGAAGGCTACGATACGGACGACCTCTCCGCCGCCGTAGTCACCATGGAAAACGGCGCGCTCTTAAACATCGCCACCGGCTGCTATGCGCGCGGCGGCGACGCTTACGAGTCGAAGTTGATTTACAGCGCCAAGGATAAGCGGGCGGAACTGTTCCTCCTGACGCGGCTGGACGTTTACGGCGAAAACCTCGAAGTAAAGCCCCACGACAGCGAACTGGTTACGGTGGAGAACAACAAAGTGTCCTACCGCCACCAGGGCGACGCGGGGATTGCCTGCGACCGCACGTTTATCGAAGCCGTCATCAGCGGCGATGGCTCCGCTATCCGCTCGCCGTATAAGGACGGGCTTCGGTCTCTGGCCTTCGCCCTGGCCTACAACGAATCCATGGAAACGGGCCGGCCGGCGAAAGTGCGCAAGGTGTAAGTTGTAACGTAAAGCAATATGCTTAACAGCAAGACCACGCGTAAAGGCGTGGTCTTGCTTTATTTTGAGGTGATAAGATGTCGTTGATACAGGTGTAAAGGTGCGTCCTTGCCTGGGCAATAT
>JAKPBM010000100.1 GCA_029778935.1 Bacillota bacterium
CACGGTTCCCGGATAAATTTAAGCAGCTCCAAAAAAGCAGAACCGGTCCGGCCAGCTATCTTGTTCCAAAGAACTGCGTCACCATCCGCGTACCATTCAGTGATGAACGCCGAAAAGCAGCCAGCGAACGGGCCAAAGCAGCCGGATATAAGCCGCCCGTCAGGAACAAATAACCCGTTCCCCGATGGAAACAATGCTCCCGCACAGGTTTAGCCGTCCTGCGCGGGAGCTGCTTCCTTTTGGGATATTTAACCCTGGAAAGGAGATAAAATTATGCCTGAAAAGACTACGGCCAAAGACCGGCTGAAGGAAATTACCGAGAGCATCGAAACCGGCATCCAGGAACTATTCCAGTCCGACAAGTACGCTGAGTACCTGCGCACCATGAGCCGGTTCCACAAGTACAGCGTCAACAACACCATGCTCATCTATATGCAAAAGCCCAACGCAACGCTGGTCGCGGGCTTCAACAAGTGGCACGATCAGTTTTCCCGCAATGTCATGAAGGGCGAAAAAGGCATCAAGATCATTGCACCGACGCCATTCAAAAAGAAAATCGAGGAAGCAAAGCTCGACCCGGACACGAAAGCGCCGCTGCTGGACGCGGACGGTAACGCTATCATGGAGGAAAAAGAGGTCAAAATCCCCATGTATAAGGTCGTGTCCGTCTTTGATGTGAGCCAGACGGACGGAAAGCCCCTGCCGGTGCTTGCTTCGGATTTGCAGGGCAACGTCCAGAATTATGAGGTTTTCATAGAGGCGCTGAAACGCTCCGCGCCGGTGCCGCTGGCTTTTGAGCAGATGGCGGCAAACATGGACGGCTATTTTTCCTCGGACGAACAGCGCATCGCCATCCGTGAGGGCATGAGCGAGGTGCAGACGGTTGCCGCCGCTGTCCATGAGATCGCGCACTCCAAGCTCCACAATGAAAAACTGCCGGAGGTCAAGGAGCAATGGAAGCTCGTCATGGTGTCGGACGGCGGCACCAAACAGGACTTTTACGGCGGCTTTGACACACGCGAGGACGCGGAGGTCGAAGCCGAAAAAAACAACTGGCAGCATGTCGATGAAAACGGTTTTGCATGGAATCTGGAGGTTGCGGAGGATACCTATACCGCCGATTTCGTAAAGAAAAGCCGCAACACGGAAGAAGTCGAGGCCGAGAGCGTTTCCTTTGCCGTCTGCGCCTACTACGGCATTGCCACCGGCGAGAACAGCTTCGGCTACATCGCCACCTGGTCAAAGGACAAGAAACTGTCGGAACTGCGTGCCAGTTTGGAAACCATCAACAAAACCGCGTCCGGCCTGATTACGGACATCGACCGGAACTATGCCGCGATCTGCAAGGAACGAGGCATCGACCAGAGTAAAGAGACGGAAAAGCAGCCAGGCATTGATGAATGGAGCGAGCCTGCCACGCCGCAGAACGCACCTGAGCAACCCAGCGTTCCGAGTGATGATGTCAGCGCCTACCTCCCGGATGGGCCTTCATCCGAATCTGTTGTGGCTGCGCCGAAGGATTCCACGGAACCTGTAAACACTTCAGCTTCATATAAAGTTGATAAACCTGCACAGGAACGCGGGGTTGAGCAGCCGCTTGCCGAAACCGCCCCAGACAATGGTTACATGCCTGACCCCGCGATGACAGTGGAGGCTATGAACGCATTTGGCTACACGGATGACGACATGCTGCCGCTTTCCAAAGAACGGGCAATAGAGCTTTTTGAACGTGATGTTCCCGTGTATATGCTTTTT
>JAKPBM010000106.1 GCA_029778935.1 Bacillota bacterium
CCCGCCCCCCGGACGGAGGAGAGGATTTCCGCAAGCTTATTCTCGTACGCCGCCAGGTCGAAGTCGTATTCCCCTGTCTCCGGCGACAGAGGCCCTTCCGGCTGGGGCGTGTCGGGGCTTACGGGCCAGAGGATGAGCAGCAGGCCGACGGCCAGCAGCAGGAGTACCCATTTGTTCTTTTTCAGAAAAGCAATAATTTTATCGTTGGGAAGCTTAAACATAGGGTTCCTCCTTGTCATCGGTGCAGTTGACGGCTTTCGGGGATGCCGAGGTCATTTTCCAGAATCGCTTTCAGCGCCTCCACCGCTTCGGCGGAGGGGACGGGCAGGCCGTATGTCACCGTGGCGGCATAGGCCCGCAAAACCCCCGTTTCGTCGATGCGGGCGGATACGGACACGGTGCAGGAAATACCCAGTTCGGCGGCTTTGGCTAGCACGTAGGATTCGCACTGGTCTTCCACCATGGCGCGCATCTGCTCCAAACTCACGTTTTCCTGCCCGGCGATGGCCTTTTGCAGTCTGGCGCCGATCTGTTCCAGCTCGGAAAGGGGCGAATAGCCCGAAAGCCCGCGGAAAGGCAGGATCGCCGCCAAAAGCAGAAGCAGCCCGCCGGCTGTTTTGACGGTTTTCTTGCTTTCCTCCGGGGCCATGGCCGTGCAGACGCCTGTCAATATGCCCACGGCGCACAAAGAAAGCAGCCAGGAACCGAGTTTCATTACAGCCCCACCCCCTTCATGCCCGTGACGACGGTGATAAGGAGCATGGTGGCGATGGTGACGATGATGGCAAAAAGCATGCTCATGGTGTCTGCCAGAATGTCGATGGCGGCGGCGGACTTGTCGCTTACAGCGGAGGATAAGGACGCCACCAGCCGCAATGTCAGGTAGTTGATGCCCGTATACAGCAGCGGCAGCAGCGCCAAACCTAGTATCCCCAGCACGCCGACAACCCCCACCGAGTTGCGCACCATGGCCGCGCCGGCCAGAACCGAGTCGGTGGCTTCGGAAATCATGCCGCCGACCACGGGCACGCCGGTGGTGATGGCTGTTTTGGCGGCCCGGCGGGCCAAGGTGTCCGCCGTACCGGAGATGATGCCGGTGACCGTCAAGTAGCCAAAGTATAAAACGAGCATATACCGAAGGGCCAGCAGGACAAACTGCTTCATGCTTCCCGCCAGCCGCGGAAACAACGGGTTGTCGCTGACCATTCCCACCGTCCGCAGGGCCAAAATCGCGTAAATCAGCGGCAGAAACAGGCCGTACAGGGCGGTAATCAGCAGGTCGGACACGACCATGACGACGGTCTGCCGGGCCAGCGCGGCGGCGGGGGCGCCTGCCGCGGCGGATGCCGCCGTAAGCGTGGGCATGAGGGCTTTGGAAAAGGCGTTTAAATCCTCTACAAACTGTTTTCCCATGCCGAGAATGCCCGTCATATCGTGCACGCCCACCAGGACGATGCAAAGTGCCGTTGCGGCGGAAAGGGTCAGGCTGCCCACCCCCTGGTCCAGCCCCATCTGGGAAACCACGGACACCAGCAGGGCAATGAGCAGCAGCTTGGCCCCGCAGGCAACCCCGTAGCGTATTGCCTGGGGCAAAAGGTTTGCCGCCTTTTGCAGCAGGGCGGACAAGCCCCGGTTTAGCTCCACCGAATCCTCGCCTTGCGCCTTTTCGGCGCCGACGGCGGCGTCGGCGGGGAGGGCTTCGGTCAGGGCTTTTGCTTCCTTTTGCCCCGTTTCGGCAAATACGGGCAGCGCCCCGAGGGACAGCGCGGCAAATAGCAGCAGGGCTACGCGCAGCGTTTTCATATGTACCTCCGACTATCCGGCCAAAAAGGAGCCGACCAGCGCCAAAAGCCCATGAAACAGGGGAATCGTGGCGATTAACGCCAGGGCGTTTCCCACCAGTTCCACCTGCAGCGCCAGGGCGCTTTCGCCGGCGTCTTTACACAGGGAAGAGCCGATTTTGGAAATCAGCATGATGCCCAGCACCCGCAGCAGGACAGCCACCGCCTCTTCCAGACCGGCCAGTTTCGCCGTCAGCTCTTTGACAAAGGCGATGAGGACATTGAGCATTTGCCAAAGGCCGGTCAGGATCACAATTCCGGCGGCCAGGGCGACCAGCAGGGCAAGCCCTGGTTCCTGCCGCTTGATGAGCAGCCCCGCCAAAGCGGCCGCCAGCGCCAGTGTTACGTAGCGGACGGCTTCCTCCATAGCTACAACCCGAACACCTGGCGCAGCGTGGAAAACAGCCGCCCGATTTCTTCCACAAGGACCAGCAGCACAACCACCAGCCCGGTCAATGTCACCAGCATGGCCTGTTCGTCCCGCCCGGTGCGCGACAGCACCTGGTTTAATATGGCCACCAGGATGCCCACGGCCGCGATTTTAAAAATCAGATCCACCTGCATATTCTCACCCGTTGACATGTTTTTAGCGGCGCTTGTCCTGCCTTTGGTTAATGCTTATGAGCCGGCCTGTCCGGTTAGAACCGGAAAGTTTACAAAGACCGCTTGACTTGTCCCGGCAAAAAACTATACTATGTAAGAAAGTAAGCAAGCGGAGGATGGCTTTCATGCCCAAAGCAAAGCAAAAGCGGCACAAAGCGTGCGTAAAAATCTTCGCCCCGTGGCAAAAACACAAGGAGGAAGCGTGGCTCTCCGCCCTTTCGGAAAAGGGCTGGCATCTGACGGAAGTGCGCGGCGGGGCGGGGTACGTGTTCGAATATGGCCCCGGAAAAAAGCGGGCGTACGCCCTTGTGTATACCTCCAGCGGCGAAGCGGAAGCGTCCGGATGGAA
>JAKPBM010000117.1 GCA_029778935.1 Bacillota bacterium
GGCTCGATTCCGGTCAAAAAGTGGATTTTGCCCCGGTACGAACGCATGGTGGCCAAAGGCGGCGCCATGCTGAACACGGCGATGTCGCTGCAGCTTGTGTATAACACGGCGATTTTTGCCATGTGCACCATCGTCATGATTACCAACACGTCCAGCCCGTTCCTGTACTATAACTTCTAGAGAGAAAGAGGATGCCAATGAAAAAGTGGTATACGGCGATTACCGTCTGCTTTGTGGTGCCGCTGTTTTTCCTGTCCATCTGGGCGTTTTTCGATAAGGATCCCGTTTTTTCCGAATCGGAGAACCGGCGGCTGGCTTCAAAGCCGGAGCTTGGCCTTTCCAAAGTGTTTTCCGGCGATTTTTCGCCGATAAAGTATATTACCAGCGGCCAGTTTGGCAAGGACTTTGAAAAATACTACACGGACACCTTCCCGTTCCGCGAGCGCATCATGTCCGCCAGCCGGACGGTCAACAGTCTGTATTACATCACCCTGTCCAACCGGACAACCAGTGTCGAAGGCGGTATCGACCACAACTGGGAAGGCGGCGGCCAGAACATATTTGACCGGTCGGACATCGTCACCGACACGCAGAACACAACGCCGCCCACGACGCCCAAGCCGACCGAGTCGACTTCCGCGCCGGAGACAACTTCGGAGACGACGCCCGAGCCGGCCACCACGGTTTCCACACCCTGGGTGCCCGTGACCCATCCGGAAGGCCAGGTGGACGAGCCTACGGGCGAAAAGCCGGTGGACACGGGGGCGATCATCATCATTGACGACGCCGCCATGGAGCACTACTACGGTACGGAGTCCAACCTCAAAGCCTACGCCGAAGCCATCACCAGGCTCAAAAACGCCGTGCCGGACGTCAACGTCTTCGCCGTTTTCTGCCCGACGGCCATCGAGTTCAACGCGCCGTCGGCCTATCAGGCGGGCGTACGCTCTCAGCTTCGGGCGATGAACATCGCCTATGAAAACCTCGGCCCCGGCGTCATCCCGGTGGACACCTGGACGCCCCTGTACTACCATAAAACCGAATACCTCTATTTCCGCACCGACCACCACTGGACCCAGCGGGGCGCCTACTACGCTTACACTTCCTTTGCCAAGGCGGCAGGCTTTACGCCCTACGACATCGACTCGTACAGAACCGGCGCTATCCCCGGCTTTGTCGGTTCCATGTACCGCTATGTGAAAGACGTGCCCCAGAGTGCGGCCTTGAAGAATAACCCCGACACGGTGGAATACTTCCTGCCCCAGTACAACGACTACCTGACGGCGGTTTCCTATTCCGACGCCAAAATGAACGGCGCCCGCACCATCAAAGTCATCTACGAGGACGGCAGCAAGTTCCCAACGGACTGGAAATACGGCATTTTCCTCGGCGGCGACCATCCGCTGGTCCATATCCAGAATAGCCAGGTCAAAAATGGGAGAAAATTACTGGTAACCAAGGAATCCTACGGCAACGCCCTGATTCCGTTCCTGGTGGACCACTTCGAGGAAGTGTTCGTCATCGACCCGCGCAACTTCAACGGCGAGGGCAAGCCCTCTCTGGACCTGCCTTCCTTCGTGAAAGAGCACGGCGTGACGGACATCGCCTGCGTCAACTACGCATTCTCCGCGACCACCGGGTTCATGAACATCTTTAACAAGATGATTCCGTAATCCGGGCATTAAAGAAAAGGAAGTTAACCGCTTTATGATGAACTATAACCGCAGCAAATTCCGCATTGTTCCATTTCTTCTCGCGCTGCTGCTTCTGGCAGCCTGCAAGGGCAAACCGGCTGAATCCGGCACTACCAGCGGCACAACCACCGCGCCGCCGACCCAGTCGGGAAACGATACCCTGTCCGAACCGGTCGGCACCACGGGCGAAACGGAACCTGGCGAAACCGCGCCGGAAAACCCGGCTGAATCGACACTGGCCACCTCCTCGCCCAGCATGCAGTCTTCTTCTCCCGCGACGACAAAAAAGCAGTCCACCAGCTCTCAGACCGGGGAACCGGTGACCAACCCCTACACGTCGACGGAAGCGACCACGTCCCAGACCACCGGGGCGACCACGCCCCAGCAGACGTCGGTGGAGCCGGTAGACACGGGCGCGCTGCTTGTCATCGGCGACCGCGCCATGGAGCATTACTACGGCGTGGAGAGCGCTTTGAAAAAGTACGGCAAGGTTATCGGCGATATTAAGGCGGCCCTGCCGAACGTGAACGTATACGCCGTCTTCTGCCCGACGGCCATCGAGTTTACGGCGCCGGAAAAGTACCATTCCGGCACCCGCTCTCAGAAGTGGGCGGCGGAAGTGGCCTACGGGGCGCTGCCCGACAATGTTATTTCTGTGGACGTCTGGTCCGCCCTGAACGAGCACAAGGACGAATACCTCTACTTCCGCACCGACCACCACTGGACCCAGCGGGGCGCGTATTATGCCTACACGGCTTTTGCCAAAGCCGCGGGCTTTACTCCCTACGCGCTGTCGGATTACGAGTCGGCCAAGGCGGAAGGCTTCGTAGGCACCATGTACACCTTCCTTGGTAGCAACCCGCTCAAGGAAAACCTGAAGAAAAATCCCGACACGGTGGAGCTTTTCTATCCCAAAACCGAATCGACGGCCCAATACTTTGCCTCGGGCAGCCTGACCAACGGCGTTTCCATCCCCGTTGTGTCCAAAAACCCCGAAAACTTCCCCAGCAGCTGGAAATACGGCGTTTTCCTCTCCGGCGACCATCCGATTATCCGCATCCAGAACCAGACCGTGAAAAACGGCAAGAAACTGCTGGTTACGAAAGAGTCTTACGGCAACGCTTTGGTGCCGTTTCTGACCGACCACTATGAAGAAGTCTACGTCATCGACCCGCGGGAGTTTAACGCCAGCGGCAAACCCTCTCTGAACCTCACGCAAAAGGCCAAAGAGTGGGGGATTACGGACATCGCCTGCGTCAACTACGCCTTCTCCGCCACCAACAGCTCGTTTATGAACATGCTGGCGTCGCTGTTTCCGAAAAATTAGCATTTGGGAAGTGCCGGCCCCTGATGGGTGCCGGCACTTTTGACTTTCCGCATGATAAGGAAAAGGCCGGCCCCCTGTTGGGAGCCGGCGCTTTTATATGAAACAACCACCTTTCCAAGGGTGAAAGGCGGTTGTATTCATTTTTTAGAACTCGTTGAAGTACACCACGCGGTTTTCGTGGTAGGAACGGTACGCGCCGTCCATCAGCTCCGACAGGGCAACGGCGTCGTCGATGCCAAAGTGGATTTCGCCGTTGCGCAGAACGCCGTCCACAAACTGGCTAATAGCGGAGGGCAGGGGCTGGG
>JAKPBM010000124.1 GCA_029778935.1 Bacillota bacterium
GGCTGCAGCGGGCGCTGACGTTCCTGGTCATTTCCTGCCCCTGCGCGCTGGTCATTTCCGTGCCCCTGAGCTTTTTCGGCGGCATCGGGGGCGCGTCGAACCTGGGCGTTCTGGTCAAAGGCTGAAACTACCTGGAGCAGCTGGCAAAAACCGACCAGGTGGTCTTTGACAAAACGGGCACGCTGACCAAAGGCGCCTTTACCGTTACCGAAGTGTCCGCCCGAAACGGCGACAAAGAACGCCTGCTTGCCCTGGCCGCCCATGCGGAAAGCATTTCCAACCATCCCATCGCCGCCAGCATTCTCTCCGCCTACGGCAAACCCGTCGACCGCGCGCGCATCACAGAAGCGGAAGAACTGCCCGGTTTGGGCATCCGCGCCAGAATCGACGGGCAGACCGTGCTTGTGGGCAACGAAAAGCTCATGGCGAAGGAAAACATCGCCCACTCCCCCGCCAAAACTGCGGGTACGGCGGTGTACGTGGCCGTGGACGGCAAGTTCGGAGGGCACATTCTGATTTCCGACCTGCCGAAAAAGGACGCCAAACAGGCCGTCTCCGACCTCAAAGCCGCCGGCATTCGTCAAACGGTCATGCTCACCGGCGACAGCCGCGCCGCCGGCGAACAGGTGGCCGCCGAACTGGGCATCGACCGGGTCTACGCCGAGCTGCTGCCCGCCGACAAGGTGCGCTGGGTGGAAACGCTCATGGCCGAAGGCAAAGGCGCGCTGGCTTTCGTCGGCGACGGCATCAACGACGCCCCCGTGCTGGCCCGGGCGGACGTGGGCATCGCCATGGGCGGGCTCGGCTCCGACGCGGCCATCGAGGCCGCCGACGTGGTCATCATGACCGACGAGCCGTCAAAAATCGCCTCCGCCATCAAGCTGAGCCGGAAAACCCTGCGCATTGCCCGGCAGAACATCGTGTTCGCTTTGAGCGTCAAAGCCGCCGTATTGCTTTTAGGCGCCCTGGGACTTGCCGGCATGTGGGCGGCGGTGTTTGCCGACGTGGGCGTGTCCGTCCTTGCCATAGTAAACGCCATGCGCACGCTGAACGTGAAAACCTTCCTGAAAAATGCGTAAAGAAAAACCCGCCGAAAGCTTCGGCGGGTTTTGTTTTGCCAGATTAGTCCAAGCCCTTGTTGGGGCAGGTGGTGCTGAACAAATCGTCGATCATGGAATGGATCAGGTGGGCCACTTCGCTGTCGGCCAGGGTGTAGTAGATTTCCTTGCCCTTGCGGCAGCCGGACACTAGCCCGTGCAGGCGCAAAAGCTTCAGATGGTGGGACACGGCGGCGGGGCTCATGCCCACGGCGGCGGCAATGTTGGTGCCGCACTCCTCGCAGTGACACAAAAGCCAAAGGATTTTCAGCCGCGACCCGTCGCAAAGCTGGGCAAACAGAGCGGCGGCCTCGGTAAAATGCTCCGTTTCGGGCATGAAAGGAAGGATTTTTTCCAGACTGGATTCATGCTGATGGGGCAGAATGTGTTCGTTTTCCATTGGCTCGTCTCCTTCCCGGTGATATTCCTATTATAGTCAAAAACTGGAAAAATGCAAACGGGCTTTCCAGATAAAGCCTTTCTTTGCAAGATTTTTGGCGGATAAAACAAAGACGGCCGGGCAAAATTAAAATCGTCGGGTTAGCTGTAAATCTATTGCGTAACAGCTTACGAAAACCCTACGAGGCGTCAAAGCAAAGAGTATTACGCGACCCCGACGAAGGTCTTTTTTGAGGTGAAAAGGATTGAAGCGAACAAGATGGCGCCTATCCTTTGGCCCCAACATCCGCCGGTTCCGCAGTTACCCTCCTGCCCACGCCAACATGGAAATTCGCGACGTGGAATATTATGACGCGGAATCCGGCGCCCCGCACTTAACGGACGAAGCCGTGGAAGAAGGACGGGACTGGGTTTCGTACCTTCAGCTGTAGTGTTAATACAGACAGCCAAAGCGGTTTAGTCCAAAGTTCTGACCTTTTTCCCAAACATCCGGGGTTTTATGCCCCGGATATTTTTATTTTCCCCCGGCGGTTTTTACATAGGCCGAAGGAGAAAGGCCCGTTTTGTTTTTAAAAAAGCGGCTGAAGGTGTACACGGACGAAAAACCCAATTCCGCCGCCGTTTCGGAAACGGACGCGCCGGAAAGCAGCCGCTCCTGCGCCTTTTGCAGCCGCACGTTGTGCCAGTAGGCCATGACGGACACGCCGAATTCTTTGGCAAACCGCTTGGTCAGCGTAAACTTGTCCATCATGAACTGCCGCCCAAGAAGTGTTAAGGAAAGCCCGCCGGCGTAATTTTGGTCGATATAGGCTTTTACCATCCCTAGACGGCTTTCCGAGGCCGGCCGGGGCAGCGGCTCTTTGGAAAGGGCGGGCAAAAGCATGGAAAGCAGCTTCAGCATATTGGCCTTGCACGTAAGCTGGTACAAGGGGGGCTTCTGTGTGAACACGTCCACCGTTTCCAGCAGGATTTCCGCAATTTCCCCTGCGTTGGCGATTTTTAAAACCGGGGAAGAAAGGGAATCGCCGAAGTAGTCTTTCCGGATCCACGAGCGCTCTTCCTGGGACATATCTTCCAAAGGCTTAAAGGAAACGGGGATTTTCTCGCTGTTTTCGTCGTAAAACAGGTCAAAATGGATATGGGGCTGGGATACCGGGATGCCCGGCAGGCAGTCGATGCGGTGCCTTCTTCCGGGGCACAAAAGCAGCAAATCCCCCGCCTTGCAGACGGTCTCTTTGCCTTCGTAGGTAAGCCGCCAGGCGCCCGACTGCAAAAAGATCAGCTCGTAGTCGAAAATCACCCGGTCGCGGATGCAGAAGGGGGAACGCATTTCCGACCGCATAGCCACGCGGATATAGGGAGACAGGGCGTTCATGTTCAAGGATAACCCCTCCTTTTCCCAAGAAGTGTTAAGCGCCGAACAACCTTTGCTATTTCCTTCCCGCCCACCATCATATACAATGAAGGCGGAAATTGCAAGATTTGCAAGGAGGAATGCGCCTATGTTTTCCGGACTTTCTTCAGGGCTCAGCGACATCGCAAGGCTTTCCAACGCGAAAACCCGCTCCATATCTCCCGAAAACTTCACCGGTGAAAAAGGAAAGGGCGGCATGGCCACCGAAGGCACGGGCATGCACGCCGCCAGAGACTTAGGGCAGGGGTGGAAAATCTCCCCCTCCATCGTCTTACGGGCAAAGCAGACCTTCGTACTGGCCGACATCCAAGGCCCCGGCGCCATCAAGCACATCTGGGTCACCGATTCCATGCCCCGGCCGCGCCTGGCCATCCTGCGCATGTACTGGGACGATTCGGAAGTCCCCTCCGTGGAAGTACCACTGGGCGACTTCTTTGCCACCGCCGACCAGCAGCAGTACGCCCAGATTTCTTCCTTAGCCGTCTGCGTCAACCCCAAGCGCGGCTTAAACTGTTATTGGGAAATGCCCTTCCGCAAGCGGGCGAAAATCACGCTGGAAAACATCTCCGACGTGGATTTCGCCGTCTTTTACCAGATTGACTACGTCGAAACGGACATTCCCGACGACGCGGCCTATTTCCACGCCCAGTTCCGCCGCGCAAACCCCCTTCCCTACATGACGCCCTACACCATCGTGGACAACATCCAGGGCAAGGGCCAGTACGTGGGCACCTATATGTACTGGAACGTACATAACAACGGCTGGTGGGGCGAAGGCGAAATCAAATTCTACATCGACGGCGACACCGACTTCCCCACCATCTGCGGCACCGGCACGGAGGACTACTTCTGCGGCGCTTACAACTTCGACGTGGACGGCCAGTACGTTACCTTCACGACCCCCTACTCCGGCCTTGCCAAAATCAGCAAAACCGACCAGACGTACCTGGCCCAGCGGCGCTTCTCCATGTACCGCTGGCATATCGTAGACCCCATCTACTTTGAAAAAGACCTGAAAGTCACCATCCAGGCGTTAGGCTGGCGCAGCGGCGGCCGGTATCTGCCGCTGATGGACGACATTTCGTCGGTGGCCTACTGGTACCAGTCGGAGCCGGCCAAGCAGATGCCGCCTCTGCCCTCTCCCGACGAGCTGGAAATCATCTAAACGCAAAAAGCCCCCGTCAAAGCGGGGGCTTTCTATATTGCTTTGGGGGCAGACCGCCGGAAGGCTCGATGCTTTTTCGGTATTTGCCCGGCGGCATTCCTTCGTTTTGCTTAAAAAAGCGGTTGAAATACTGCTCGTTGGCAAAGCCCAGGATGTCGGCGATTTCCCGGATGGAATAGGACGGATCTTTCAGCAGCTCCTTTGCCTTTTTGAGCTTTACATCGCTGATGAGCTTCTTCACCGTCACGCCGAACTGGCGCTTGACGATGCGCTGCACCTGCTTTTCGCTTAGGTTCATGTACTTTGCGATGGAGGAGACAAACAGCCTGTCCGGCGGCGTTTTTTCGATAAACTCGGAAATGGTGAAGCTGCGCCGGTCGTTTAAAGAGTATTTCCGGCTGACGTCGTAGGCGGCTTTGGGGCTTTGGGCCAGCAGCCGCGCCATTTCCCACAGAATCCGCAGGATGTTCAGCTTGATTACGGACAGATAGCCGCTGACCCGTTCGTTGGCTTCCCGCACCGAGTCGATAAACAGCCGCTGCACCTTCGGCGGCAAATAGACAAGGACCGGCTCTGCCCGATCGAAAGCGGACAGAAGGAAGTCCGCCTCCGGGTCGTCCCCCCGTTTGGCCAGCCGGACGTTTAAGACAAATCGCAGGTGGGGCTCGCCCGATTCGTTCACAATCTGGTGGCTCGTGTTCGGCGCGATAAGCAGGGCCTGCCCCGGCCGGAGCAGGATGCGGTCGCCCTCAAACCGGAAGGCAACGCTTCCCTCGTGGAGGTAGTGGATTTCCACGTTCTTGTGAAAATGCCACTCCGGGTTGGGCACTTCCGCCGCGTACACGGCGCGGAACCACTCCGCTTCCACCAGCAGCGAGTCCGTCTGCACGGATATGTCCAGCTTTTCCAGTTGTTTTACGTCTTCCGGTGATATGCTCATAGCCTGTTCCCCCGGCAAAGCCTACCGGTAATGGTGTACCTTTGTTCTGTCCAGCTCGGCGCCGCCTTCTCGTAAAACCGCCTGCACGCGGGCCGCGTCCACGCCGCGCACTTCCTTGCCCTCCTTGACCGCCAGCGCCGCCGCAACGCCTGCCGCCTGCCCCGTCATGGAACAGGTGGTCATGACCCTTGCGGAGGAAAGGGCCAGCTGATCCGCCGAAAGGCATCGGCCTGCCATTAAGAGGTTTTTGCCGTCTTTGGCAATCAGGCAGCGCAAGGGAATGTCATACGGCGGCACTTTGCGCTCCTCCGGCGGGAGGATGTAGGTGCGCTTGTCGTCGTCGGGCTTGTGGCCGTCCAGCGGGTATGTGCCGATGGCAATGACGTCGTCAAAGGACCTTCCGGCCCGAAGGTCATCCACCGTCAGGATATAATCGCCCACAATGCGGCAGCCTTCGCGGATGCCGATGACGGACGGCCCGTGGTCTAACAGGAAGTTGCGCCCCTCCACCCGCTGGTGGTAGTCCAATACGGACATCATTTTGCGCCGGGCGGCGATTTCCGCCTTTGTCATGGAGCGGGTGTCGGTGGAATCGAACATGGGCACTTTGATTTTGATGGCGTTGCTTTTGGGGCCGTTGGGCCAGATGCTCGTCATGGGCAGGCCGTCGGCGGTTTCGATTCGCTCAAACCAGCCCGGCGGCACCTGGCAGGCCTTGTCCTCATCGGGTACATGGCGCACAAAGTACATCAGCGACATGGGCAGCTGGTACCCGTGGCTTCCCCCCTTCATGGTGGCAAACCCGGCCCGGATGCCTACAAAGCCGTCGCCCGTGCAGTCGATGACCTGCTTGGCGCGGATGGCTTCCAGCCCCGACCGGCCGGAAACGAACACTTCCGTGATTTCCCCGTCGGACACGGCCACGTCCACAAATTCCGTGTGCAACAGCACTTTTACGCCGTTTTTCTCCAGCAGTTCGGGCAGAATTACCGCCAATATTTCGTGGTTAAACACCCGGCTGTCCTGGGCGGAACGGTAGGGGGCGATGGCGTTAAACTCTTCCAGCGCCGAGATAATCATGTCCAGCGCCCGGCCCTGCCCTTTCGTGTTGCCGCAGAAGGAGGCCACGCCGCCGGACGTGGCGTTGCCGCCGAACACGGCGAAATGCTCGATGAGCAGCACGTCCACGCCTAAAGCCGCGGCTGCCAGGGCGGCGGAAACGCCGGCAATGCCGCCGCCGACCACCAGCACGTCCACATTCTCCCTGACGGGAACCTGTTTTTCCATCCGTACGGTGTCCATAGCTACCCTCTTTCCCGGAGAAACTCCGCAATCATATGTCCCACTTGTCTGGGGTACTGCACGAGAAAGGAATGGCCCCCGTTGGGAAGCCATGCCAGGCGGATGTTGGGCTTATCGGGAAGCAGGAGACTGGCCCTGTCCGGCCGCGGAAGGCCCCGGTCGCCCCAGATTTCTAAAACGGGTATGCTCGTTTGCTCCAAAAGCTTCTTCCCTTTTTCCCATTTCCGCCAGATTTTGGCGTAGGCGCCGATTTCCTCGTCGGTCCAGTGGGCGCGGGCGATGGTGCCGTAGTGGCGGCGCAGGGCAAGCTCTTCTTCCGTAAGGGTTTCGTTTTTCCGGCCGGAAAAGGCTTCCTGCTCTACCGAATGGTGCACCCAGCCTTCGCAGGAGATGACGCCCTGCAAACGGTCCTGCAGGCAATACCGCGCCACATCCAGCATTTCCGTGGCCACCATGCCGCCGATGCTGTGGCCGCCCGCGTAAAAGCGGCCGATACCCGCGCCGTC
>JAKPBM010000163.1 GCA_029778935.1 Bacillota bacterium
GGACACCACGGCCAACGGCATGCTGGACCTTTGCAAATCCATGGGGCTGGAAACGGGGCCTATGGAAACCATGCCGGAACTGCCGGGGCTGATGGTGCACCAGAACGGGCACACGGGCGTGTACATAGGCAACGGCCGCGTGGTGGAAGCAAGGGGCATCGACTACGGCGTGGTAGAGACGGACGTCAAAACCCGGGGCTGGACTTCCTGGGCGAAGCTGCCGACCGTCACCTACGACGCTTCCACGCTGGACTATATCCACATTGAGGCTTACCCCCTTTCCGCCTACACCTTCGGCATCCACCGGGCCTCCCTGTCGCCGGACACGGCGCCTTTGGGCAAGGTGCAGGCCTGGGCCGAAGCCACCTACCGGCAGATAAACCGGCTGGAAGGAGTGATCAACGGTTCCCTTTACAGCGGCAACCGGCCCATCGGCACGATTATCGAGGACGGCAAGGTGGTGGCCAACGCCGGCAACGGCTGGGGCTTCGGCGTCGACAAGGGCGGCAACGTCCACTTCGACCGCATTTTCAAGGACACGGGCAGTGTCGCCTGGCAGGACATGGTGTCCGCCTATCCGGTGCTCATTTTCCGGGGCGAACCCCAGCCTGTCGACCAGAACGTCGCCCTGTTCAAAGACCGGCACCCCCGCTCGGCGGTGGCCCTGCGGGGCAACGACATCCTGTTCGTCACCGTCGACGGCCGGCAGGTAGGCCGCCAGGGCATGACGGTAACGGAGCTGAGAGACTATCTGGTAAGCATCGGCTGCACGGAAGCCATCAACCTGGACGGCGGCGCCAGCACAATCCAGCTTCGGTACCGTTCGCGCAGCGGCTCGTTCACCGTCGTCGGCTACCCTCTGGAACACCGGGAGGTTTACAACCTCATCGCCGCCTACCGGAAACCCCAGCCCGACCCGGTCGAAAAAACCATCACCTGGGAAGAGCTGGTTTCCCGCCTGAAAGCGGAAGGGATTACGGGCATCCGGCTGTAAAAAGGCGAGACAAAACGGGACGCAAAAACCTCCGGCCGTAAATCTTCGGCCGGAGGTTTGCTTCTATTGTGCGGGCGGTATGCATGACTTCATCTGGTGCGACCGTTCAGTTTCAATTGTCGGGCCAAATCCATTCGGGCATCCGTCAGACCGCGGAACGCCTGCTCCTGCGCTAGAACCGTATCCCGCAAATCTTTCCGTACAGCGCGTCCAGGGACGGGATCCCCGCCGGGTCGCCGAAGGCGTCCTTTACAAGGTCGCCGCCGAAAGCGTGAATGAGGATGCCGGCAAGCACGTCGCCGTACACCTTCTCTGCGTCCTCCCCGTCGAAAAAGCCCCGCAGAAACGCCGGATACGCCCGGTACTCAAACAGCACCAGCGCGTGCTCGTAGCATTTCGGCGCAAGCAAAGCGTCGGCAAAGTCGATGAGCACTAGCTCGTTGCCAACGAGCACGTTGTCCGTGCAGAGGTCGCCGTGGACAAAGACCGGCTCTCCGTAGGGGTGGGTTTCCACAAAGGCGCAGCGCTCGTTTTGAAAGCTTGCGGGAAAAGACTCCCAGCGGCTTTCTTCCGGCAAGCAAAGCGCGTCCGGCCCGCAGAACGCCGGGCAGGGCACGTTGAGCCGGTCGGTCGCCTGCCGAAGGGCCTTGCCCAGGGCAAACTGCCGCTTTTCATCCGCTTCGGGCAGCAGGTCGTCCAGCGACGGGGCGTGTATGTACCGCATGAGCAGGTAGGAAAAGTCGTATTTGTCCCTGATAACCCCTTCGGCCAAAATCGGCGCTGCGGACAGGCGCCGAGACTTGGCGAAACGGGCGGCGAACACTTCCGTTTCCTTGTCTTTCGACTGGTCCATGCCCGTTTCTTTCGGCGCGTAGATTTTTACGACCACGTCCCCGGCCAGAAACACCGCGTTGGTGCCCGGGGTCAGGGGCGCAAGGGGCGCAGCGGGGAACCCTTCCCGCCGCAAGATCTCCTCTGCCAGCTTTGCAAAGGCGGGGATGGACTGGTACACCCTGCCCCAATCGGCCCAGTTGGCAATCGTTTCGGTAAAAAGCATTACACTTTTCCGTTCTGTTTCTTAAAATACCGTTTGACAAACAGCAGCAGGACAATGCCTAAAATGGGGTACACGGAAGCGGTGAGCATGCCCGTTTTGAGCCCCACCTGCTCGGCGGTCATGGACAGCTTGGCGCCCATATTGTCGGCAAAGGCGCTGACCGAAACGGTGTCCACGACGATGCCCATAAGCTGCGGCGCCAAAGACGCGCCCAGATCCCCGCCGGCGGCCATAAGGGCGTAGGCGGTGACGCCGGGGTTTTCCACCTTTTCCTCCATCAAAATCAATGTGCCCGGCCACAGCATGGACGTGCAGAAGCCCGTCAGCACGCAGGCCGCAAAGGCGAACACCACGTTTTTCGAAAGCCCCGCCACCAAATAGCACACCGTCGCGCCCGCCATGCCGGCCAGCAGCACGTTGGAAATGTTTCTCCCGTACTTTGCATAGAGAATCCGGCCCAGGCCCAGAAGGGTGCCGAACAGTGCCATGCCGAAGATGTCGCCCCAGGCTTTGGGGATGTGGAGGGCGTTTTCCATAAAGCCCGAAATCCAGTTGGACATGGTGTTTTCCGCCGCGCTGCCTAAAAAGATGCAGCCCACGCAGAAGGCAAGCCCCGTCCAGCGCTTTTTGCGGCCGTTGGCGCCGTCCGCATGGCCCACCTGCATATCCGGCATGGGGGACGTGGCAAAGAGCCAGAAGGCCACCAGCGGCAGCAGCGCGAAAAACAGCGTCAGATACATCCAGTTTTGCGTGCCGAAAATCTGGAAGAAAATGGTGCTGATGATGACAACGGTGACGACGCCCCAGGCGTAGAGCGAATGCAGCAAACTCATGTCCCGTTCGGGATGCTCCGACGGAATGGCCGCCACCAGCGGGCTCATAAGAACTTCGCTAAGCCCCGCCGAAACGGAGAACAAAAACGTGCCCGCAAGCAGCCCGGCGTAGGCGTACTGCGGGAACAGGGCCGGCGCCACGGCGTATATCACAAGCCCCAGCGAGGTCAGAAGCGGCATGATTTTTACGGTGGCGTGGATGTTGAAATGCCGGCTGAAGAAGGTAAAAATCAAATCGATGGTCAGCTGCGTGCAGAAGTTGACGAGCACCAGCGTGCCCAAAAGAGTGTACGACACGCCGTACATGTCGTGGAACGTGACAAACAGCAGCGGCGGCAGGCTGAACACCGACGACATGGCAAGGTAAGCGTAAAAACAGGACGCCCTAGTGCGTCTGAAATTGTTCGTAACCACGTTGTCCTCCCCGAAATTTGCGAAATTGAAAACCGTTTCATTATACCATGTTTCCCGCCGTCCGCCAATGCCCCGCTAAAGGAAAAACCCCCGGCGCTCGGGGGTTTTCGCGCGCTACAGGGCCGCCTTTGCTTCCGGCAGACGGCTCTTTTTCACATATATGCGGTATCCCGTCAGCGTTTGCATGTCCGCCGGAGGCAGCACGGCGGAGTTGCCGCCGAAAACGGCGCTGTTTGCTAAGCGGTTCTGGACGGATTTTGCTTTGGTCTTGCAGGCAATGCTTTGGGCCGCCAAAGCTTCCCGAACATTTACGCATTCGGCCAAGTCGTAGCCGAGCCACACTTCTTTCCAACATACGGCCCTTGCTACCCTTGCCCGTTATCGTCAAACAAACCCAGCTGCACCTGCCCGCCGCCGACGGGCACGCTTTCCAGCCAAACGTCCTGCCGGTCGAACACGTCCGCGTAGCTGCCGAACAGCCAGGTCGCAAGCTCTTCTTTACGCAGCACCACGGGCATGCGGTCGTGGACGGAGGAAACGGACGGGTTGG
>JAKPBM010000205.1 GCA_029778935.1 Bacillota bacterium
AGACGGGTTCAGCGGCAAAAACTGCACCGTGTTGCCGTTGCCGTCCACGATATAGATGGTCTGCAGCTTGGGCAGCACTTCGGAGATCATCTCGATGTACATGCGCATGCGCATGACGGCGGGCATTTTCTCGTATTCCGCGGCAATGGACTGAAAGCGGGCGGCGATACCGGTAGCCTCGTTGATACGGGCCTGCTTGTAGGCCTCCGCCTCGGCGAGAACCTTCTGGGCTTCGCCGCGGGCCACGGGCAGCTGCTCGTTTTCATACCGGCGCGCCTCGTTGATTTTGGCCGCCTTGTCTTCCTTGGCCGACGTAACGTCCAGGAAGGAGGCCTTTACCGGGTCGGGCGGCATGGCGTCCTGCAGCTGCACGCCCGTAATCTGAACGCCCAGCCCGTTGCGGTTGCAGATGTCCTGCAGGTCGTTTAAGACTTCCTGCTGGATTTCGTCTTTCTTGTCGGTCAGGATATCGTCCAGGTTGTGGGAAGCGACCACGCGGCGGTAGGCGCTTTCGGCGAAGATGCGGAGGGTTCCCTCCTGATTTTCCACGTTATACAGGTACTGGTAGCTGTCGATGATGCGGTACTGAATCGTCCAGTCGGCGATGACCAGGCATTCGTCCCCCGTCAGCATGGTGGATTCCTCGAACACGTCCTTCATGCTGCCGTCTTTCAGCGTGCGGTAGCCGAACTCCATGCGCCGGACGGTGGAGATGTCCACGATTTCCTTTTTCTCCACAAAGGGGATCAGGAAGCGCAGGCCGGGGGTCTTTTCCGTGCGGGTGTATTTGCCGAAGGTGGTGATCACCGCCACCTTGCCCGAATCCAAAACGTACAGGGAGGAAAAGAGCGTTATCCCCAGAAGTATCAGGAGAATTCCCAGCAAACTCCATCGCTTGAAAGCGTTTTTGATTTTCACCTTGTCCATGTTTATGGGTGTCTTTGGCGGCATCCAGCTTCTTCCATCCATGCAATCTTCATCCTTTCTTTTTGTCGACCGCAAACCGCAATGCCGTCGATAATTACAAGTGTATTATACGGGAAAACGGCGCCGGTTGCAATGTAACCCGCACACATCTTATGAAAAAAAGACAGGGGCAAATGCCTCCTGTCCGGTTTTGGCCGCTTTTTGTCTACCGGAAGCCCCGGTTCATCCAGAAAAAGCGGTGGGCCCCTATTTCAAACACAAACTGCTGGGATTCGTGCCAGTTGGACTTGCTCCAGGTGGCGTACCACAGGTCCACGGGCTGCCTGGAAATGCGCACGCCGTAGTCGAAGACGGCGGACACCGCCTGTTTAACGCTCTGGGTCGGTTTTTGCCGGCTGACGGCAACCTGATATTTTTGAATAGAATAGACCACGTTGAAATCGTTCCGCAGCGCACCGTCCAAAATGGCCTGGGCCACGGCCACCTGTCCCAGAAAGCTCTCCGCGCCCGCCTCCGCCATGACCGCTCGTTCCACGATGGTTCTTTCGGCGGGCTTCAGCTCATAGGGGCTGCCTTTCGTTGGAAAAATCAAGGCTTCGAAAAAAAGCAGGGCGGGAAGAATGATTTGCAATGCTGCCATATGGGTTCCTCCTACGTAACGGTGCTGTTGCCACATTCTGCGGCATTTGTCAAATTTTCCCGTTATACCAAGTTTGTTCCAAACATGGCAGCATTATACATTTCCCTGCAAAAAAGTGTGTTTTTATAATATTTCCAAAGCAAATCTTCTCCAGCGGCGGAAAACCGGGCTGAAATTCCCCCGCCGGCCGTCTTTTG
>JAKPBM010000221.1 GCA_029778935.1 Bacillota bacterium
CCCGCGTCCCCGTCCGCTTTATGGCCAAGTCCAACCTGTTTAAAATCCCGCTTCTGGGGTGGTTTATCAAAAAGCTCGGCGCGTTCCCCGTCAACCGCAACACGGCGGACCTGGCGGCTGTGAAAACTTCCCTGCGCGTTTTGAAGGACGGCCAGCGGCTTATCATCTTCCCGGAAGGCACCCGGTTCAACCCGGGAGTATCGAAAGGCGGGGCCGCCATGCTGGCCCTCCGCTCCGGCTGCACAGTTCTGCCCGTATACATCGCGCCGGGCAAGCGCATCTTCAAGCGCATCGAAGGCGTCATCGGCAAGCCCTTTGTCCCCGCGTTGGAAGTGGAGGACGCCAAAAACGCCGACTACCAGGAAGTATCCGACGAGATTATGCGTCGCATTTTTGCTTTGGCCCCGCCGCCAAAAAGGAGTAGAACGTGAAAGTTGTTGTTGCCAAATCGGCCGGGTTTTGCTTTGGCGTCTCCCGCGCCGTCCGCTTAAGCAAGGAAGCCGCCCATAAGGGCGCTTACGCACTGGGCCACGTGATTCACAACGCCAGCGTAATCCAGATGCTCGCCCAGCGGGGGCTTGTGACGGTCAAAGACCCTGCCGAGATTCCGCCCGGTTCCGTCGCGGTCATCCGCGCCCACGGCGCCTTGCGGCGCGTGTACGGCGAGCTGAATGCCAAAAACGTGGAAATCGTCGACGCCACGTGCCCCTTCGTCCGCCGGATTCACCGCATCGTGGAAGAGGCGGCGGAAAAACGGCAGCCGGTACTTATAATCGGCGACGCGGACCATCCCGAAGTGCTGGCGATTGCCGACCGGGCGTATGAATCGGCCGTCCTGTCCGACCCGTCCCAGTGGCCCGACATCCTTGCCCAGCACCCGCACTGGCACACGGAACCCCTCTGCGTTGTGGCACAGACGACGCTCGACAGAGACACTTGGGAAACTTGCCTAAAAATCATAAAAAAAGAGTGTACAAACTCGCAAATCTTTGATACAATATGTAATGCCACTGATGAGCGCCAGAGAGAGGCGCAAACCCTGGCCGAACAGGCCGACGTAATGCTTGTTGTGGGCGACCCCCAAAGTGCCAACACATGCCGCCTGTTTGAACTGTGCCGCGCCCGCTGCAAGGAAACGTATCTTATCTCGGGGGCGGACGAGCTGTCCGAGGAGTTTTGCGCTTCCATTCGGACTAGGCCGGGCATTCTTGGTATAACAGCCGGCGCATCTACGCCGGTCTGGATAATAAAGGAGGTCAACAACAAGATGGCAGAGGAAACCACTATCGTGGAGGGCAACGAAAATTTTGCCGAAATGGTGGAACAATCCATCAAAACTTTACATACAGGGGAGAGAGTGAAGGGAATCGTAACGCGGATCACGCCGACCGACATTCACGTGGATCTCGGTACGAAGCATGCCGGTTTCATCCCGCTGTCCGAGTATTCGGATGATCCCTCTGTAAAAGTTGAGAACGAGCTTTCCGTCGGCGACGAAATCGAAGTCTACGTCACCAAGGTCAACGACCAGGAAGGCATCGTCACCCTGTCCAAAAAGCGCATCGACGCCCAGCGCGGCTGGGAGACCATGGATGCCGCCCGCGCCGAGCGCGCGATTCTGGAAGGCACCGTCGTCGAAGAGAACAAGGGCGGCGTTGTGGTGCTCGTGAACGGCGTTCGCGTTTTCGTGCCCGCTTCCCACACCGGCCTGCCCAAGGATGCCAGCATGGCGGAGCTTGTCCGGCAGAAAGTGTCCGTGCGCATTATCGAGGTCAACCGTGCCAAGCGGCGCATTATCGGCTCCATCCGCTACGCCAGCGAAGACATCCGCAAGAAGGCCGCTGCCGAACTGTGGGAAAACCTGGCTGTCGGCAACGTGTATGAAGGCGTCGTGAAATCCCTCACCTCCTTCGGCGCGTTCATCGACATCGGCGGCGCCGACGGTATGGCCCACGTGTCCGAGCTGTCCTGGGGCCATGTGAAGAACCCGGCGGACGTTCTGAAGGTCGGCGACAAGGTTAAGGCGAAGGTCATCGCCATCGACCCCGAGAAGAAGAAGATCTCCCTGACCTTGAAGGACGAGAAGGAGAACCCCTGGACGAAGTTCACCAGCACCTACCAGGTGGGCGACATTGCCGATGTGAAAGTCGTCAAGCTCATGCCCTTCGGCGCCTTTGCCGAAGTGCTGCCCGGCGTGGACGGCCTGGTTCACATTTCCCAGCTTGCTGACCGCCGCATCGCCCGTCCCCAGGACGTCGTGTCCGAAGGCGACGTGGTGCGCGCCAAGATTCTGGAGATCGACAACGAGCGCCAGAAGATCAGCCTTTCCGTCCGTGCCGTTCTTGAGGAAGGCGAAAATGTTCCTGCCGACGAGACCGAAGGCGAGTAAGTAAGGTAATTCAAAAACCGGCCGGTGCAAACCGGTCGGTTTTTTTCTTCGTCGATATGTTTGCCTATGTGTCTGCCATCGTCCGCGGATTTGGCAGATACCCCGTTGGAGAAGCCGCGCAGGGAATGGCGATCGCCTTTTTATCATTACCAGCAGACGTTCCGACACGTTCCCATTTGGTTCATACCCATTTGATTTCAAAATGGCTGGACTCCGCACGCCCTTAAAACATACCTTTGCAATATAGCGCCATATAGCAACCGCCATATTCGCGCACTTTCTTGCCCCAATGCAACCTATGATATGTTCGTATGCGGACTTATCTATGCTAAGATACTGTACGCTGCGTGATACAGGCAATTTGCGCAATATAGCGGAAATATGCAATTTTTTCCTTCGAAAGACTATTCATATAGCTCCCAACCTGCAGCTTGCATCCGCCCTTTCTTGTCGTACGGGGCATCCGCTACCCTGATATTTGCTATTCCCTCTTTGCCGGCATACTGAGGTATTATGTGCACAAACGGGTATGCGCCGTGTTCCTCCCTTACTCCAAAATAGAAGCATAAAGAAAGAGCGCCATCCATCGGATGACGCTCTTTTTGCTAAGCGCAAACTTACTTGAGTTCGACCTTGGCACCGACAGCTTCCAGCTTGGCCTTGATGGACTCGGCCTCGTCCTTGGAGATGTTCTCCTTGATGGGCTTCGGGACGGCTTCGACGAGGTCCTTGGCTTCCTTCAGGCCCAGGCCGGTGATTTCGCGGACAACCTTGATGACGTCCAGCTTCTTGGCGCCAAAGTCCACCAGGGTGGGGGTGAACTCGGTCTTCTCTTCCGCAGCGGGAGCAGCGGCGGCTGCGGCGGGCATAGCGGCAACAGCCATGGGGGCGGCGGCGGAGACGCCGAATTCCTCTTCGAGAGCCTTAACGAGCTCGGCCAGTTCCAGAACGGTCAGAGCCTTGACTTGTTCGATCAAAGCAGTTATTTTTTCGCTTGCCATTGTAATAATCCTCCAAATTTAAATTTCAGTTTTTTAGATTTTGAAAATGTGAAACGTACGGTAACGTGTTACGCGCTCTTCTTGTCGACGATGGCCTGTAGAGCGACAACCAGGCCGCGGATGTTGC
>JAKPBM010000225.1 GCA_029778935.1 Bacillota bacterium
TCGCCGACGCCGTTGTGTAAACCTGTCAAGCAAAATTTCTCGTTGGGTAAATAAGATGGTGCAAATTGTGGTATAATGTGGTATAATATACCAAAATCAGGAAGGCCGTTCATGGTTTTCCAATACCTCAAGGAAAGTAGGGATTTTTATGAAGCGTTACGTTTGCACCGCGTGTGGCTATGTCTACGACGAGGCACAAGGCGATCCCGAAAGCAACATCGCCCCCGGCACCAAATGGGAAGACGTTCCCGACGACTACGTCTGCCCCCTCTGCGGCGTAGGCAAGGACATGTTTGAAGAAGAACAGTAAAAAATGGACAGGTAACGGCCGAACCTTTCGGCCGTTACTTGTTTTTATGAGCTTTTTGATACCATTGCAACAAAATCCGGGAAAATTGCTCATACTTCTATTGTAATAGAAAAAATCATCTGATATAATAAATATGTTTAGGCGATTACAGCCTGAGTAAGATTTGTAACGACTCCCCATCAGGGCGCCGTTTTGAACAGGAGGTACTTCCATGCAGAAAATTACCAAAGACATGATCATTTCCGAGGTTCTCGATATCGATATCGAACTGGCTCCGTTCTTCTTTGAGATCGGCATGCACTGCCTCGGTTGCCCCGCTTCCCGCGGCGAAACCATTGAGGAAGCCTGCGCCGTGCACAACGCCGACGTGGACGCGCTGCTGGCCAAGCTGAACGGTTTCCTGGAAGCCAAGGCCAAGGAAGCCGACGAGTAAACCGGATTTGACTATAAAAGGCACAGTCTGCGGAGCAGATTGTGCCTTTTGCCGAATACGCCTTTTCATTTTAAAAGGAGGATGTTCCTTGCTGGAAAGCCTGTCACCCCGGCTGGCTGCCGCCGCCGAGATGGTGCCCGGCGGCGCCGTCGTCGCCGATATCGGCACGGACCACGCGTATCTGCCCCTGCATCTGCTGCAGAAGGGCCATATCCCCTTCGCCATCGCCACGGATATGCGGGAAGGCCCGCTGCAAAACGCCGCCAAAAGCGCCGAAGCCTCAGGGCTTTCGGACAAAATCGACCTTCGCCTGGGCTTTGGCCTGGACCCCGTGGGGGTGGACGATGCAAGCTGCGTCATCATGGCGGGCATGGGCGGCGAAACTATTGCCTCCATTCTGGAAAAAGGCGCCGTTCCCAATGACCCCAGGCTCTTTATCCTGCAGCCGATGACGAAGTACGATGTGCTTCGCAAATACTTAGCCGAAAACGGGTTCGGCATTGCCGACTGGCGGCTGGCCCGGGAAGGGCGGCATATTTACGAGTGCTGGGCCGTGTCCCGCCATGCCCCCGTGGAAACGGACGAACTGTATTTGCACATCGGCAGAAAAACGCCGGAAACGGCGCCCCTGTACCACTTTTACATCCGGGACCGGCTCTTTAAGCTGCGCAAAAAGCGAAACGGCCTGGCCCGCTCGGTCTCCGGCGGCGGAGAGCTGGAAAGACAGCTTTCCTCCCTTATCAAACGCATCGAAAAGGAAGTGCTCGTATGACGACCGTTCGAAACGCATTGGAAGCGCTTGCCAATTTAGCCCCTCTGGCCCTTGCCATGGAGCGGGACAACGTCGGCCTGCTCGTAGGCGACCCCGACGCGCCTTTGCAAAGGATTCTGGTTTCCCTTGACGTGACGCTGGGCGTTTTGGAAGAGGCTTTTCGCAAAAACTGCCAGCTGGTCGTTTCCCATCACCCCATGCCCCGCTATCCGCTTTCGAAAATCACCCCGGAAACACCGGACGGCAGAAAGGTTTTCTACGCCATTACCCACGGGCTGGCCGTCATCGCCATGCACACCAACCTGGACGCGGCGGAAGGCGGCGTTAACGACGTGCTGGCGCGGAAGCTGGGCCTTACCAGTATCGGCGAACTCCCCAACAACGACCCGGGCATCGGCCGCATCGGGTATACGGAAGCGCCCATGCCTTTGTCCGACTTTGTCAAGCGCACGTCGGAAGCCCTGGGCACCGACCAGCTCCGCTTTGTGGATGCGGGCAAGCCGGTGCATAAGGTGGCCGTCGGCTCCGGAAACTGCAGCGACATGTGGCAGGACGCTTTAAAACAGGGGTGCGACACCTTTGTCAGCGCCGACTTTAAATACGGCCAGCTCTCCTCCGCCGTAGAACAGGGGCTGAATATCGTCGACGGCGGCCACTTTGCCACGGAAAACATCATTTGCCCCACTTTGCGGGATACCCTTGTCAAGGCGCTGCCGCAGGTGGAAGTCTTT
>JAKPBM010000228.1 GCA_029778935.1 Bacillota bacterium
GTTATCCTCGGCGTTGCCGTTAACAACGCGGGAAACCTTGCCATGCGCTGGACCAAAGTCGAGGATTTCACAGCCGTATAAACGCAACCCCCTATGCCGAAAGGAGGGAACTTATGCCGCAGCCGTTGCCTTTCTGCGCCCACTGCGGGCAGAAACTCTGCCTGTCGAAGGTGCCGATCTTTTCCTCCCTGGACGAAAAAGACCTTCTGCAGATTGCCCGACTGATTGCCCATAAAACGTACAATAAGGGAGAATATGTTTTCCGGGAAGGAGACGTCCTCGACTCCATCCTCATCGTTAACGAAGGCAGCGCCAAGGCGGTCAAGTACACCGCCGACGGCCGGGAGCAGATCCTGTACGTCCTTCTGGAAGGGGACTTTTTCGGGGAGACAAACATCCTGGCCAACCAGACGGCCCAGTATTCCATTCTGGCGCTGAAACCTTTGAAACTCTGCACCCTAAAAAAAGAGGACTTCCAGCATCTGCTGTACCAATACCCCGCCATCGCCGTCAGAATCATCGAGGAACTGGGGAGCCGCATGGGGCAACTGGAATCGACCATTAAAAGCATGGGCGTGCGGGACGTGGACGCCAGAATCGCCACTTTGCTGCTGGACTATGCCCGCCAGTTCGGGCAGGTCACCCCCGAAGGCATCCTCATTCCTCTGCCCATTTCCCGGGAAGAAATGGCCAACTTCCTGGGCGTCGCACGGGAAACTCTGAGCAGGAAGCTGCGCTTCTTTGAAGACCGGAACATCCTCCGCAGCAAAGGAAGCAAAAGCATCCTGCTATGCGACCCCCGCGCCCTGAAAACCCTGGCCGGCATAGCGGAATTATAAAAGAGCCTGAAAATTTCGGGCTCTTTTTTATTTTTTGATTTCAATCACATTTTTTCTTTCCGCCTGCCGCTATAATGAAGGTACAAAGCAAACAGAAACCATACAGGAGGCATAAAATGAGATTTCCAAACGACAATATAACCGTGGGCATGGTAGTTTCCGCCATCCCCGAAAGCAAACACCTGTTCAAAGCTTTGGGCGTCGACTACTGCTGCGGCGGGCACCGCCTGCTGGAAAGCACCCTTATGGAACGGAACTTGAACCGCGAGGAAGTGTACGACAAGCTGAACGCCCTGGAAGCGGCAAGAATCCGCAATGCGGAAAAAGAAACCGACCCATCGGCGCTTCCGGCCGAAGAATTGACGGTTTTCATCGAGAACAAACATCATGCATACCTGCGCAAAGCCCTGCCGGAAGGTTTGGAACTGCTGACAACGCTGGTTAACGTCCACGGGGCCCGTCACAAGGAGCTGCTGGAAACCTACCGGCTCTTCGGCAAGCTCAAAGCCGAGCTGGAACAGCATCTTCTGAAGGAAGAAATCCTGCTCTTCCCCGAACTGCTGGGAGCTAGCAACCCCGACCGAATCCAGGCCCTCTCTTCCCTCATTATCGAAGAGCACGAAGCCGCCGGCGGGATTCTTGAACAACTGCGCGCCGTTACAAACGGCTATACCGCCCCCGCCGATGGCTGCGGCACCTACCGAAGGGCCTTTGCCCTGCTGGAAGCCATCGAGCAGGACCTGCACGAACACATACATCTGGAAAACAACATCCTGTTAAAGGAGTATGACCGCCGCCAGGGGAGGTAAAGACTATGATCAAGCTGAATATCCATGACAGCGTGCACACGCTTTGCACCGCGCATCCCGATTTGATCCCCCTTCTGCAATCCATGGGATTTCATGACATCGCCAAGCCCGGTATGCTGAATACCGTGGGCCGGTTCATGACGCTGGACAAAGGGGCAAGAATGAAAAACATCCCTTTGGAAAAAATCCGCGAAACCCTTCGCGAACACGGGTTCAACCTGCAGTAGAAAGGAAGGCCGACAATGAGCGAACTCATCAACAACAGCCAAATCCGCAAAGAAGCTCTGAAAAACATCTTAAAACAGCTTCACGAGGGCAAAAGCGTCGACGAAGTCAAAGCCGAGTTTGGCAAATACTTTGCCCATGTTTCGGCAAGCGAAATCTCCGAGGCGGAAAAGTCCCTGATTTTGGAGGACGGCATCTCCCCTTCCGAAATTCAGAAGCTCTGCGATGTCCACGCGGCCATATTTGAAGGCTCTGTAGAAGACATCCATAGGGAAAACGACGTGGCGAAAATCCCCGGCCATCCGGCCTATGTGCTGGTGGAGGAAAACAGGATCATCGAGCGGATTCTCCAAACCGACATCCTGCCCCATATACAGGGCGGGCTGAACAGGGCGAAACTGCTGGAAGGCCTGCAGGCCCTGTCGAAAATCGAACTGCACTACCTGAAAAAGGAAAACAACATCTTCCCCTACTTGGAAAAGCACGGCATTACCGCGCCGCCGCAGGTTATGTGGGGCGTGGACGACGAAATCCGCGCCCAGTTGAAGGAAGCCAAGAGCCTGGCCGGCGACAAAAACGTCCCCGACAGCGAGGTGGTGTCCAAAACGGAAGCGCTGGCCGGCAAAATCCGCGAGATGATATTCAAGGAAGAGAACATCCTGCTTCCCATGCTCAAGGAGACCTTCTCCGAGGGCGAATGGAACGAAATCGCCGAAAGCAGCCGCGAAATCGGCTATATGCTCGACGAAGTGCCTAAATTTGCCCCCGGTCCGGCCAAAACGGCGGGGCCGAAGCAGGTCAAAAGCGACGACCCGTCGGCGGAAGGGGACGTGCGGCTGCCCTCCGGCGTGCTGACGGTGGAGGAGCTGACCGCCATGCTGAATACGCTTCCGCTGGACATGACGTTTGTGGACAAAAACGACCAGGTCAAGTACTTCACCGAAGGCGCCGAACGCATCTTCCCCCGCCCCCGCTCGGTCATCGGTCGCAACGTGGCCAACTGCCACCCGCCCCACAGCGTTCATGTAGTGCAGAAAATTGTCGAAGATTTTAAAAACGGCGTGAAAGACCACGAAGACTTCTGGATCCGCATGAAAGACAAGTACGTGCTCATCCGGTACTTCGCCGTTAGAAACGAACAGGGCGAGTATCTGGGCGTTTTGGAAGTAACCCAGAACATCCAGCCAATTCAGGAGATTACGGGCGAAAAGCGCCTGCTGTCGGATTAAAGGAAAAGGGCTGCCGGATAGGCGGCCCTTTCCGCGTATGTACAACCGGACGGGTGGCTTCGGAGACGGCACTGTTGCACGCAGCACATCTTTCCCGCCTTATGCCGGGCAACTGCAGGCAGCCGGACGGATTATGCGCCGCGGCGCGGCTGGCAAGCAGTTTCCCGAAAGCGCCGCGTTCCCTTGCCGGCACAGCCTTCACGGCGCTGCCGGCTGCCGCATGGCCGGCCCCCCTTTCCTCTCTTGCCGGCAACGCGGACGAAGCGGCCCGCCGTCCGAGTCTTG
>JAKPBM010000238.1 GCA_029778935.1 Bacillota bacterium
AAAAGCGGCCGATACCCGCGCCGTCGATAAGTTTCAGAATGGAGGCGGCGATTTCCTCGATGGTGGAATCCGGCTCTTTGGGCCGGCTTTTCCCAATCCCCGGCAGCTCCGCAAGGAAGATGTTTGCGGGGATGTCGGCCGATTCCACCACCGGCTTCCAGATAGCGTGGCTTGTGTAGCTGCCGGGAATTAGGACCAGCGTATCGGCGCTGCCTTGGTCAAGGTAGTAGCCGTACAGCGTCCGGTGCCCGGCCTGTACCGTCCGCTCCTGGTAGCCCATGTTACTCCCCTTTCAGCGGGATTTCGCAGACGGCCATCGTCCGCCGCATGTAGGTGTAGGAAACGTACAGGGTGTCGTTTAGAACGCGGGCGGAAGGATAGGAAAACTCCGCGTCGGTCTTGTAAACGGGGTCAAACTCCGTAATATCCAGCGTTACAAAGTGGGAGAAGGTCTTCCCGTTGTCAAAGGAGCGCTTGACCACCATGGGGTTGCGGCTGGCCCAGTTGCCGTAGATGGGGTTTAGGACCAGGTACAAAACGTCCCCGTGTTTTTCGATTTCGATGCCGCTGTTGTTGCTGGGCAGGCCCGTGTTGTAGGCCTCGCACCAGGTTTTGCCGTAGTCGTAAGAGTCGGAGCGGAAGATAAAGCCGCTGGTCGTGCGCAGCAGCATGTGCACGTGTCCCGGCTCGCTTTCCCAGAGGGTGGGCTGGATGGCGCCTTTGCCGGCCATGTAGTTTTCCCGGGCCGGGTCCTTGGTGTTGACGGGGATGCGGGCCAGTTCCGTAAAGCTCGCCCCGTCGTCGTAGGAAATGTCTACCCTGGGCGACCAGTCGGTTCTCGTTTCGTCGGAGTTGGGGGCCAGCAGCGTGCCGTTGGACAGGTAAATGGGCTTGCTGCGTACCGGCCCGCCGGCATCGTTGGGCGCCTGGTACGGCGTTTCTTCCGACCAGGTCCGGCCGCCGTCGTAGGACACTTTCGTCCAGCTCTTCCAGCAGGGCACGTCTTCCCCTACTTTGTAGATAAGCCGCACGCCGCCGTCTTTCATGCGCAGCAGCACCGGGTTCCAGTGGGGCAGGTCGCAGGTTTTGGCCACGCAGAACGGCTCCTGCCAGACGCCGTTTTCCTTGCGGGAAAGCCAGATGCCTACGTCGTTGTGCCCTTCGGCGTAGCCCGCAAAGTAGACCAGCAGCACCGTGCCGTCCTCCAGCGGCAGAATCGACGAGGCGTGGCAGTTCCGAAAATACTTGTCCTCGGCAAAGGCAAACTGCCTGTCGGGGAACACGGTGACTTTCGCCACCGTCCGCTCCGCAAGGTTCATAAGGTTCATCAGGGCCTTTTCCTCGCCCTTGGAAATCTTGCCGGGGACCTTTCGGGAGGAAGCGTGGGCAATGACGCCTTTAAGCATCAGGTAATGCTTGGCGTTCAGCGGGTATTCCTCCGTTTCGTATTTGCTCGTGGCGGAGATGAACTCGGCGATGTGCCCCGCGCTTCGGGCATGGAAGCGCAGAGGCATGATCACGTTGTCCTCCGGCTCCGTCAGGTATCCTTTCAAAATCCGGAATACTTCGGGGTAGAAGTTAAGCATGACGCCCGAATACCCCGCCGCGCCGAGCACCACGCTTTCCACCAGCGTGTCCGCGTCGGCGTTGTATAGGGAAATGCCCGTGCCTTCCAGTATGGCCAGGCGGGCTTTGATTGTTTCCAAATCGCAGCAGGTGTCCTTAATAAAGGCAAACCGGCCCGTTTGGACGGCTTTTTCCAGCATTTTTTCGGAAATAAGCCGCTTATAGGGCTTGGGGCATTCGTACAGGCCCAAAGGCATGGCCGGGTCTAAAGCGGCAAGGACTTTGTCGAGGTTGGAAACCCACACGTCGTCGCTTTCGTCCTCTTTTGCCAGGCGGTTGGTGACCAAAACCACCGCGTCGGGCTTTAAGGCTTCAAGTTTTGTAAGGTATGTAATCTGTTCTTCCAATGTTTCCTGCGTGTGCCCCGAAACAACGCACTTTTTGCCCGCCTTGCGGCACTCCGCAATGCAGAAGGCGGCCAGTTCCAGCTTTTCCTCGTCGGTTAAGTACGCCATCTCGCTGGACTGGCATACGGCGAAAACGCCGTCGCAGTCCTCCCGGAACATGTAGGAAAGCAGGTTCCGCAGGGAAACGTAGTCGATTTTGTTGTCTTTGGTAAAAGGAGTTACCAGCGTGGGATACAGTTCGCACCGTTTTTTCATAAGAATCCTCCCCTTTTGCCGCACATTGGCCTTTTTGGAGGCGTTTGCGCGCAGTAAGACCATTATAGCTCCATTATAATTATAGGGGAATTCCCCTTGGCAGACAAGGGAGAGAATAGACGTAAACTTATCTTTTTCCGTCGCCGCAAACGCATTTGGGCAATCCGGCTTCCGCCGTTTTTTCTTGACATTCCCACGCCGTTTATTACAATAAAAGCAAACAAGGAGGGGAACAGAATGACGGAAAGGGAAAACTACCTGCGCAACGCGAGATTCCAGTACCCCGAGCGGATGCCCATCAAAATCTACGCCAATCTGGCGTCGCTGATTCTGCACAAGCAGGAGCTGGAGAAGGTCATCGTCCAATACCCCGAATACTTCGGCCCCTTTACCCCCGGCAGCATCGACTATTCCCAATACGGCGACGGCCGCTGCAACATTCAGGAGAAAGACGCCTGGGGCTACACCTGGAACTACGTCTTTCACGGCCTGGAAGGGTTCGTCACCGACCACCCCCTGGACACCTGGGACAAACTGGCTACCTACACCCCGCCGGACAGCAACAAGGTTCGCGACCGGGGCGGCCTGCACGACTGGGAAAGCCTTCGCAAGCGCGTGCAGAAGCAGAAAGAGGCAGGGCAGCTGGCTTCCGCGGGTTTGGTGCACGGGTTTCTCTTTCTGCGGCTGCAGTACTTGCGAGGCTTTGAAAACGTCATGTACGACATGTACGACGAAGAGCCGAAGCTCTTTGAGCTTATCGAGATGATCGACCGGGAAAACCTGAAGATTGTGAAAAACAACTGCGAAGCCGGCGTGGACGTGTTCGAGATTCCCGAGGATCTGGGCGCCGAGCACAACATGGTCATCAGCCGGGAAATGTTCTTAAAGTACATCTATCCTTCCTACCGGAAAATCACCTCCCTTTGCAAGCAGCACGGCGTTCTGACCATGATCCACAGCGACGGGTATATCGTCGACATCCTGGAAGACCTTATCGACGTGGGCATGGACATTATCAACCCGCAGGATCTGGTCAATGGTGTTGACAATTTAAAGCGGATTTTAAAAGGCCGCGTCTGCATCCGGCTGGATTTGGACCGGGCGAAAATCACTCCGAAAGCCGACCGGAACGAGATTATGAACCTGATAGAGTATGAAATTAAGGAGCTTGGCTCCCCCCAGGGCGGGCTGGAGTACATCTACGGCATCTACCCGCCGACGCCGCCGGACGCTGTGGCGTACGTCTGCGAAGCGTTCAAGAAGTACGAAGGGTATTGGTTTCAGTAAGGCCGTGGTGGCCGGCCGGCGCCCGGATGAACGCGCATGCCAGCCCGTGGCGAACGCTCCCCGGCGGGGTAAGTGAAACAGGCTTTTGGACTGAAGTATGGTTTAGGAAAGTATCGCGGCGAGAACCAGCTGGAAACGGGCCGTACGTCATATTCTGGGCCGCAAAGTTCCCATAAGCTGGGGCCGGCTCACAACCCCAAAAACCGCCTGCAACCGGGTTTACAGCAAAACGATGTTCACTCTCTTTGAGTTGCTTCATTAAAATACAAGCCGGGGCTTTCCGCCCCGGCTTTTCTATTCGCCGATATTTCATTCAAGATAAAGACAAACCGCCGAAACCGCCCGCCGCAAAACGCAACCCCACCCGGCGCTTGTGCCGATTTTTACATACCACAGAGCGTTCCGCCGAAACGCGATCGTTAGATTTTCGCGTAGTCTTCGGGCATCTTGTGACATTTTGTGTGACATTTTCGATAAACGGCCGATTTACGAAAAACGGCCGAATCCCCAAACCCGTTGAGGGGCAAGGGATTCGGCCTGGTACGCCCGACACGATTCGAACGTGCGACCTTTAGAGTCGGAGTCTAACGCTCTATCCAACTGAGCTACGGGCGCATATATAGTTTACTTGGATATTATACCGCATTTTGCGCCTTTTGTAAAGAGGTAGAACAAATTTCCTTCCGCCGGCGGGCCTGGCGCGGGCAGGCGTAAAAGGCGAAGCAAGTTTCCTCCCCAATCGGCCAAGCGAAGGAGTTTGCTTGCCCTGCCGGCCGCACCAGTTTCGAAGCACTCCCGCGTTTTGCTGAAACAGGCCCCGGCACAGCCTCTCCAGCTGTCGCCCAGGCTGTCAGGCGCGCGGGATGCCCTGCGGCATGCCGGCCTAACATTCCGGACAACCTAGGCCACAGGCATCCCAGAGACGGCCGCAGGCACCAAAACGGCTATACTTTCAGGCCCCAGCTCCAAAAACCTCCGCAGAGCATCGACAGGCCCGAAAAACAGGAGCCGCAGAACGGCGGCACACCGAAAAACGGGAACTACTGGACAGCAAAGCCCCGTAGTGAAGGTAGCCGCCGGCCGGCGGGGCCCGTTGCGATTTAGCAGGGCGCCGTTATAGCCAAGGCTCCGGCTGGTGGGGCCTGCATGGGGCGAGACGACGGATATACAGTCCCCAGGCACCCCCTGCGGCATGCGGCCGCTTCCCAAAGATGACCTGCCCAGAGATGGCCGTAGTGCGGTTCAGCCGGCCCCTAAAATGGCGAGATAGCAGCAAACCGGGCCTGAAACAGGCCAATGCCGCAGGCACGCGCGCCCGAACCGGCCGGGTCCGCAGGCCGGTGGGGCGCTGGAAGAACGAGGCACAGAGCGGCAGGGCTTTGAAATGCCCGGAGCTGCCCGCTGGCAGGTATCCAAAGCCGAGGATTCGGGCAACCCGAAACGGCGAAGCGGCAGTTCGGCCAGGCCCCTGAAACAGCCGAGGTGAAAGGTCGGCCGGGCTCCTAAACCCATGAGGTGTATTGGCCAGAAAGCCGCCTGATAACCCAAACTGCCCGGCAAAGCATAACTTTGCCGGGCAGTCCTTCATAAACAGTACCTTCTTACCGGGCGGAAACCCTTTCGGCAACCGGATTTCAGCCAAGCAGGCCCGTTTTCGTCCAGCCCGCGCGGCGGCGCGGCAAACCAATGCAATTACTCGTTGCCCAAAGCCTCGATGGCGGACAGGCGCGTCGCCCGGATAGCCGGGTACAGCCCCGATACCACGCCCACCGTTGCCGCCAGCACCAGCGCCGCCAGCGCCAGCCAAGGCGGCACAATGGAGACCACCGTGCTGCCGTAGTAGCCGAACAGCCCGCCGCCGCCGTTGACGGCAATGTAGTTTAACAGCGCCGACAGGCCGTAGCTCAGCCCGACGCCCACCACGCCGCCGACGATGCCGATGATGCCCGCTTCCACAAGGAACATGGCGCGCACATCCCGCACCAGACAGCCGATAACTTTCATCACGCCGATTTCCCTGGTGCGCTCGTAGATGGACATAATCATGGTGTTGGTAATGCTCAATGCGGCCACAAAGAAGGAGATGCCGCCGATGGCGCCCAGCACCATGCGCAAAAACTTGGTCTGCTCCTGCATTTCCGTCAGGTAGGACATGGAGCTGCTGGTGGAAAGGCCCATGTCGCGGATGGCCTTTTCCACATCCTGCACGTTCTTGGTCTCGTCGACCATGACCAGAATCTGGTGGTAAACGTTTTTGCGGCCGCTGTCGTCGCCGTTGCCGTTGCCCGGGGAGGGCTTGATGGGCGGAATACCGATTTCATATACGATGATGTCGCCGCCTCCGCCACCGCCCTGCCGTTTCTCATACTCTTCCCAGTACTTGATGACCAGGTCGACGTCCATGATGATGCAGTTGTCGTCCCACACGCCTTCCGGCTTCTGCGCCAGCACGCCGACACAGTTGGCCTTATACAGCTTCGGCTTGGGCCGGTTCAAGTCCTGGTACCCCTGGCCGTAGCTGGAGTCCATGGTGATTTTATAGGCTTCCAGCAGCGGGTCGAAGGGGTGGGGTTCGCCCTGGTACGGCTCGTACCAGTAGACGGGTTTTTTCGGATTGGAGATAAGAAACGGCACGACATAGCTCATGACGAAGTTGTTTTCGCCCTTGTCCGACGCGTCCAGCAGCCGGCCCAGGCCGATGTCGTAGCCGAACTTCGACATTTCCGCCGGGTCGATGCCGATCAGCGACACATACGCCTGCTTCCGGCCCACGACCAGGGGGATATAGTAGGTGACCCGGGGCGTTACGCCGTAGACGTGGTCCAGCGCGCGGATCTGCTCTACGGTGATTTCGTCCAGATAGCCCACCACGCCGGAGTCGCTGCCCCACCAGTAGTTTTCGTAGACTTCAATCTGCCGCAGGTTGCCCCACTGGCTGATTTGATCCTCAAAGCCCTTGTTCATGCCCACGCCGATGGACAGCATGGTGACGACCGCCGCCGTACCGATGACGACGCCCAGAACCGTCAGGAAACTTCGGGTTTTGCGCCGTGTAAAGTTCTTAAACGAGAAGGCAAAGATGTCCCATAGCTTCATTCCCATGCCTCCTTACGCATTAGGCGTCCCAGTCGTCCTCGGCAGCTAACTTTTTCTTCCTGGCTTTCACGATGACGACGACAACCGTCGTGACAACCGCCGCGGCGCCCACGCCGATGCCCGCCCAGTAGTACCAGGCCAGGCCGCCGTCCTTCGGCTCTTCCATGCCGGGTTCGTCGATGGGCGGAATCCACGGGTCGATGGGGCCGACGGGTTCGCCCATTTCGGCCACTTCCACTACCAGCGGGACTTCCATCCGCCGCGGCTCGCCCGCCGCGTCCTCAAAGGCAAAGACGATGCTGCCCGTCACGGTGCCGATGCCCATGGGGATCACATACGCTTCAAAGTAGTCGCCGCTGCCCGCGGGGAAGTTGCCCATAAACATCTCGCCGTCCATCAGCATGATGTCGCCTTCGGCTAAGATGGTCAGGTTGTTGAGGGGCGTTTTGCCCTTGTTGTAGTACTGGAAGGAGACGTAAATCTGCTCGCCCTGCATAGCGAAGGTGGGGTAGGAGACGTTCGTAAACTCCAACCGCACGGGCTGGGACACGTAGACGTTGATTTCCTCGTTGCCCGAGTAGCGGCCGCCGGAGCCGTACTCGTAGTCCATGCCAACGTAAATCGGATAGCTCTTCTGCTCCGCCTGGCCTTTGGCGGAAAGCTCGATGGTGTAGGTCTCCAGGCCGCCGGGGGCGATGCTTTCCGTGTAGAAGGTGTTGCTGCCCGCCACGGGGGTAAAGACGCCGTCGGAGGAGGAGATGGTGATCTTGAAGTTGGACACGGCCAGGGTTTTGCTGGTGTTTTTCAGGGTAAAGGTGAACTGGAACCGGGACCCGGCCTCCACGTTTTCGGGGTTAATGGTATACGAGTCGATAATCACCCGCGGGAGGGAGTTGGAGCCGCCGGCGTCCTCGCCGGTAATGCGCAGATAGCCGCCCACGGTTTCCTTGCCGCCGGCATACTCCACCGAGAGGGAGATGGGCGCCATGCCGACGGAGAGGCTGTTCGAAGCGAGCATTCTAACCGTGCGGGTGACGGACGCGCCCGGCTCCAAAGCGGATTCCGTGAACAGGTTCAGGCCGCTGGCGGGCACAAACGTGTCGCCCGCAAAGCTGATGCGCAGGTTCGTAAGGGTCGTGTTGCCGATGTTCTTCAGCGTGTAGGTGAGCACAAACTCGGCGCCGGGAGCGACTCCCTGGGCCGTCAGCTCCGTGAGCATCAAAGACGGGCCGGTTTCGCCCGTGTTGTTGCCGCCTTCCACGGAAATGTAGACGTTCTGAGGCTCCAGCTGGCCGCCCGCGTAATACACCGCCAGCTCCAGCGTCACGTACGCCGGGGCGGAATCGCTCATATTCAGCGGGACGGTGACGGTTTTCGTGCCGCCGGCAGGGATAGTGCCGACGGTGAAGGTGTCAAAGGAGCCGCGCAGCATGGCGCCGCCGGTGGAGAAGCCGGAAACTTTCAGCACCACGTCTTCCAAATTCACCGAACCCGTGTTTTCCAGCCCGACGACCAAATCCACGTTCTGGCCGGCCCTGGCACCCTTTGCCTCGGCGGAGACGATGCGCAGGCCCGCGCCGCCGCCGGAAGCAGGGGCGGTGACGGTCACAAAGAACGTCTGGGAGTAGGTGCCCTGGGCGCCGCTCTTGGTCGTATAGACGACGCCGATTTCGACTTCGATTACGCCGGAGTGCATGCCGGCCGCGGCAAAGAGGTTAAAGGTGGCCTGGGCCGTCTTGCCGCCGGCCAAGGCGGAAAGTTTCACCACGCCGCCGTCGCCCACAGGCGAAATGCCGCCAGCGGAGAGGTTTTTCACGCTCAGGGTAACGGAGGAAAGCTCCTCGCTGCCCATGTTCTGCACGTTGACCGAAGCCGTAAAGCTTCTGCCCGGCACGATGACGCCGCCGGGCACGGTGAACCCGGACAGGGTGATCCGGTCGCCCGCGCTGCCCTTGCCGTTCACCTTGAACGTCCGCTGGGCCTGCACCGTTTTGGAGTCGCCGTTGCTGTCGACGTAGTCGATCACGATGGTGAAGGTGACCATCTGGGTCGAGGCTTCGGGGCGCACGTCAAAGGAGATGCTGCCCTTGCCGGGCTTGGTGCGGGAGACGGGGTCTAACGTGACCGTGTTGGTCTGCCCCGTGGGAAGCATCACCGAGTCAGGCACGATAACCGTAACCAGCACTTTGCTGGACGTGGCCTGCCATTCGGGGCTGGTGATGGTGAAGTCGAAGGTCACCCGGCCTCCGGCGATAATCTGCTCTTCCCGGGCGGCAAAGCTCTCCAGCACAAGGGGAGAGACAATGGGTTTTTCGTCGACGGGGGGAGTGTAATCCGGCTCTTTCACCGGGATTTTGACGGTCAGCTCCTTCTTGTCTTCGCCGTGGGCAACCACCGCGGAGATGGTCTGGACGCCTTTCGCCGCCGCGGCGGCCTGAATCATGAAGGTCACTTCGGCCTTGCCTTTGGCGGGAATCGTCACTTTCTGGCTGCCGACGGTTTCGACCAGAATGTCCGAGCCGGCCGCTTCCAGCCAGACATCCGCGTTTTCCAGCGCCGTTTCGCCGGCGTTGTTGAGGGTAAGCTTCAGTTGCACGTTTTTCGTTCCGGCGTACACTTCCTTGTTGAGGGTCACGTCGCCCAGAGTAACGGGCAGATCGCCCGCCGCGAAGATTCCGGCGGGGAACAGCCCCAAAAGCATCAGCGCCATCAACAGTACGGCCGTACGCCGCTTTGTACTCACCCGTTTCATAGATTGTCCTGCACCTCTTCCTTGCTTTGTTCTTCCTCCCGCGGGGAGAGCGGAACTTCCTGTTCCGGCGTTTTGTGTATGTTTTCTTTATCCACCCTGGTGATCTGGCCGTCTTTCATGTAGTAGATATTGTCGGCGTAGGCGGCGATTTCCGGGTCGTGGGTGACTATGATAAGCGTTAAGTTGTTCTCCCTTGCCATGCGGACCATCATTTCCATGACTTCCAGCGTAGTTTTGGAGTCCAGGTTGCCCGTCGGCTCGTCGGCGAACACGATGCGGGGCTTTGCCACAAACGCCCGGGCGATGCCTACGCGCTGCTGCTGGCCGCCGCTCATCTGGGTGGGCTTGTGGCGCATGCGTTCGCCCAGCCCCACCTGTTTGAGCATTTCCGCCGCCGCCTTTTTTCGCTTCCTGGCGCCTACCCCCCGGAATGTCAGGGGCATGGCCACGTTTTCCAGCGCCGTGAGATGGGGCAAAAGGTTATACGACTGGAACACAAACCCCATGTTCTTCTGCCGCAGCAGCGTAATCCGCCGTTCGTTCATTTTGTCCAGCCGCTTGCCGCAGACCATGATGCGCCCCGAGGTGGGCTTATCCAGCCCCGCCAGGATATTGAGCAGCGTCGTCTTGCCCGAACCCGATGTGCCGAGCAGGCAGCAGATTTCCCCTTCCCGGACGGAAAAGGTCACGCCGTCCAGGGCTACAACCTTTTCCTTTCCGATTCTGAAAACCTTCCGCAGGTTTTCCGTTTCGATGATGGCGCGCCGGGCCAGCATCTTTTCCTCCGCCATGAAACCACATCCTTTCGCGGCGCTTGCGGTTTGCTTCTTTCCTCATTGTATTAGCTATAAGGCGTTTTTTCAATTACAGGTCAGTAACAAAGACGGCAACAGTTGGAAAAAGTTCCCTGGAAAATTTGTTGACAAATTCACTATATTTTTGTGTTGGTTTTTCGCAGAGGGCGTTTGATTTTCTCAAACCCTGTCGAAAGTACTGTTTTTGCGTCAAATACTTTTCCTTTACAAGAAATCATGCAATCCATATACTGAAAATACAATTTTTACTTATGAGGTGATTGCATGTCGGGCTTCTTCTCATCGGCAATACGAACGGCCCGGCCCACGGCCACTGCGCGGCACCAGGTGATGGAACTTCCAGCGGAACCCAAGGATAAAATTCATCATATTGCCGTAAATGAAATCTTCCCCGATCCGGCCCAGGTGCGGAAGATTTTTAATATGGACGAGCTGAGAGAGCTATCCTCGAGCATCGCGGAGTTCGGCATTCTTTCGCCCCTTCTGGTCCGGCGCGTGGAAAAAGGCTATCAGCTGATTGCCGGCGAAAGAAGGCTCCGGGCCGCCGTCATGGCGGGGTTTACCCACGTGCCCTGCATTATCAACCAGGCAGACGAGGAAAAATCAGCCTATATGGCCCTTATCGAAAACCTGCAGCGGAAAGATCTGGACTTTTTCGAGGAAGCGGCCGGCCTGGCGCGGCTGATTTCCGTCTACGGCGCCACGCAGGAAGAAGCGGCCCGCCGCATCGGCAAGAGCCAGTCGGCGGTGGCCAACAAGCTGCGCCTGTTACGGCTGGACAGGGCGTGCATGGAGCGTATCCGGGCGGCGGGACTGACCGAACGCCACGCAAGGGCCCTTTTGCGGCTGGAGCCTCAAGCCGTGCCCCGGGCTTTGGACTATATCATCGAACATAACCTTTCCGTGGCCGAAACGGAACGCTACATAGAAAGCCTGCTCAAACCCAATCCGGAGAAAAAGCTTTCCTTCCGCCACACGCTCTTAAAAGACGTGCGCCTGTTTATCAACACCGTGGCCCACGCGCTGGAAACCGTGCGGCAGGGCGGCATCGACGCGGAGATGAAGCAGGAAGAGGAAAACGGGCGGATTATTCTGACCATTTCCCTGCCCAAAACATAAGTCTAATTCCATCCATTCCCCTTATATAGGCTTGTTGACGTAAACCCGGCAGCAAGCTCACTTTTCAAACAAAAACCTCTGCCAAAAGCAGGCAGAGGTTTTGATTTTACAGCAGGGATTCCTTTGTTTTGCGGCTTTCGGCCAGAAGCTTTGTAAGGGTTTCCCGGTCGCCTTCGGCCACGGCGCTCTGGATGGCGAGCAGATTTTGCACCAGATGGTCGATTTGGGAAACGAGGCAGTCTTTGTTATGGATAAACAGCTCCGCCCACATGTGCTCGTTGAGCTTGGCCACCCTCGTCATATCCTTAAAGCTGCCGGCGGAAAAGCCCGGCGTTTCCAGCGCCAGCGGCGAGCAGACGTACGCCGCCGACACCACGTGGGCCAGCTGGGACGTGTAGGCGATCATCTCGTCGTGGCGGCGGGGCGAGGCGTAGGTGATGCGGCCAAAGCCCAGAGAGAGGAAGAACTCCTCCAGAAAGGTGAGTACGGCTTTGTCCGTTCCCTCAAAGGGGGTCAGAATCATGCTCGCTTTTTCAAACAGGGACGCGCTGGCGCCGGCGTAGCCCCAGACTTCCCGGCCCGCCATGGGATGGCCGCCGACGAAAACGGCCTTCCCTTCCGTGAAAATCTCCTTCGCGGCGTCGCAGACGCTCTGCTTGACGCCGCACAGGTCCACCACCACGCAGGATGGGGCGAACTTCGGCCCCCATTCCCGCAAAAACTCGATGGCGGCGGAGGGGTAGAGGGCGACCAGCACCAGATCCGGGTCCGTCTCCCCTTCCCATGCGCGGGCGATCGCCCCGTCGGAAAGGGCTTTCCGCACCGTTTCCCCGTCCACGTCATGGCCAAAAACCGCGTGGGGCGTTTTCTCACTTATCGCCGCCGCCATGGACCCGCCAATCAGCCCCAAACCGACGACCAGCACCTTCTTTTGCTTCATACAAGCCCCCTACATCTTCTTGCCCGCAAGCTCGGCCAGCGGGCGCAGCTGTTCCATAAGCCTGGCAAATTCGTCCGGCCGCAAAGACTGGGCCCCGTCGGACAGGGCTTTCTCCGGCTGGTTGTGGACTTCGATTAACAACCCGTCGGCCCCCACGGCCACCGCCGCCTTCGCCAGCGCCGGCACCATCCAGGCAATGCCGCAGGCATGGCTCGGGTCCACCACCACCGGCAGGTGGGAACGGGACTTTAAAAAAGGCACGGCGGACAGGTCCAGCGTGTTGCGGGTGGCGGTCTCGTAGGTGCGGATGCCCCGCTCGCATAAAATTACATTCGGGTTGCCGCCGGCCACGATGTACTCGGCGCTCATTAAAAGCTCTTCCAGCGTGTTGGCAAGGCCGCGTTTCAGCAGAACGGGCTTGTTTAAATGGCCCAGCTCCTTTAACAGCTCGAAGTTCTGCATGTTCCGGGCACCCACCTGGATGATGTCCACATCTTCAAACAGAGGGATGTGCTCGATGTTCATGATTTCCGTCACAATGGGCAGGCCGGTGGCTTCCCGGGCTTTTTTCAAAAGCTCGATCCCCTCGGCGCGAAGGCCCTGGAAGGCATAGGGCGAGGTTCTCGGCTTAAAGGCCCCGCCTCTAAGCATAGCCGCCCCGGCGGCCTTCACGGCTTTCGCCACTTCCACAATCTGCTCCTCGCATTCGACGGAACAGGGGCCGGCGATGACCGTCAGATGGCCTTCGCCGATGACCGCGCCGCCGACGGAAACCAGGGTGTCGTCCGGGTGGAGCTTCCGGTTGGTTCTCTTGTATGGCTCCGAAACGCGCTTGACGTCTTCCACAATGGGCATGGAGCGGACGAGGTTTTCGTCCAGCTTGGACGTGTCGCCGATCAAGCCGATGATGGTGGTGCCCGCCCCTTCGGAGAGGTGGGGCTTCAGCCCTTTTTCGTACACCCACTGCAGGAACGAGTCCAGCTGCGCTTTGGTGGCGGTTTGCTTTACGATTACAACCATAAGACGGCCTCCTTATCGAAAGGGATGTATACGCGATGTATACAAAAAGCCTGTGCTCCTTGCAAAGCACAGGCAGTTTTCTCAAACCTATGGAGAAACGGCGTCGGCTTTTCAGGAGTTTTTTGGCATGCAAAGGAAGCCGCGTACCAATAATAGTAGCGCAGCTGGCCATACGCATAAGACATGCCGCAAAAACGCATCTTAGCCGATCCTTTCCCGTAGATTTATAAGCGGAAATTTATAACATTGTATACCGCATTCTGCGGGATTGTCAAGGGGTTTTACGCTTCCTGCGCAAATTTGCCGTTTTGGATAAATTCGGCTGCCAGTTTGGCCGCCGTTTCCACGTATTCGGCCATGGTATGCTGCCCGACGCCGGCCACCGTCACGTGGCAGCGGTTGACGGGTACTAGGATTTTCTGCGCCGGGCTTTTGCCGACGGCTACCGCCATGGCGGGCGTAATCTCCCCCAGCAGGGAGTTGGCCATTACAATCCCCACCGGGCCGACAATCAAATCCGCGTCTTCACAGTTGACCAGCACCGGGTTTTCCCCCGTGGCGCCCATATCCGCTCCCGCTTTAAGCATGGCGGAGGTAGCCACGCTGTTGGTTCCGATGGCGATCAACTCTTGGGCAGGGCAGCGGCGCTTAATCTGTTCCACCAGCATTTTGCCGATTTTACCGCCCTGCCCGTCCATAATCACTACTTTTTTAGGGCGCTCCATGCCTTCCCACCTCTTTTTTGCTTTTGCCACATGTAGCATAGCACAAAAGGACGGGGGTTGGCAAGCTGTCCTACCGTTCCTGCCAGTACAGCATCGTCAGCCGGTTGCTGAACCGGGTCTGGTCCATGTAGTTGGAGCGGGCCGACTTGGGGCTGCGAAAGGCCTTGTCCTGTCTTCTTCTCGCTAAAGACAGCTGACTCCATAAGTATGCTTCCTGAAGTTTTTTCAAACCGTTTCGTCTTCTTTTACTCATGTTCATTCTCCTTTGCTGTATGGTGGTTTTTTTGGGGGTGCCTGTCCATTGTATAAAACTTAGGTGTCACAAGCTGTCGAATGCGGTCGCGAAAGAAAATTCTTTGATAAATTTACATGAAATTTATTAAATTAACACTAATTTTGCAGCGTGTTTACGGTAACGTGACATTTCGATAATAGTTGCGGGTTGTTTTGGCCGGAAAAATAGCTTATAATGGAGATAGGATAACCCGCGGAAAATCATCCAGTTAAGGAGAACCTATATGAGCCAGAAAAGATTACGGCGAATCGGTGTACTTACCAGCGGCGGCGACGCGCCGGGCATGAACGCCGCCATCCGTTCCGTGGTGCGCACCTGCATCCAGTACGGCGTGATTCCCATCGGCATCTACCGGGGCTACAACGGCCTGATCTACTCCAACGTGGTGGAGCTGAACGCCCGGTCGGTCAACGGCATTACCTCCCGGGGCGGCACCATGCTCTACACGGCCCGCTGCGAGGAGTTCAAAACGCCCGAGGGCGTGGAGAAAGCGGCGAAAGCCTGCCGTTACCTGGGCATCGACGGCCTGGTCGTCATCGGCGGCGACGGCACCTTTAGAGGCGCCAGGGACTTAGCCGCCCACGGCATTAACACCGTCGGCATCCCCGCCACCATCGACAACGACATCGCCTGCACCGACTACACCATCGGCTTTGACACGGCAGCCAACACGGCCATCGAGGCTATCGACAAGCTGACCGACACCATGCAGTCCCACGAGCGCATTTCCGTTGTGGAGCTGATGGGGCGCAACGCCGGCCATCTGGCTCTGTACGTGGGCCTGGCCGTGGGCGCGACGGCCATTCTCGTACCGGAGCATCCCTTCGACATGGAAGCCGACATCGTGGAGAAAATCCGCGAAGGCCACTACAACAACAAGCACCACTTCATCATCATCGTGGCGGAAGGCATCGGCCATACCACGGAGATTGCCGAGCGCATCAAGGACCTGACGGGTATCGAAACCCGCGTGACCATCATGGGCCACATCCAGCGCGGCGGCAGCCCTACCGCCAGAGACCGGGTCATGGCCAGCCGCATGGGCCATTACGCCGTGAAAACCCTCATGGAGGGCCACACCAACCAGGTCATCGTCTACCGCAACGCCTCCATTCAGCGGATTTCCATCGACGAGGCGCTGGAAATGAAAAAAGACCTGGACCCCTACATGTACGAAGTGGCCAGGGACATTAGCATCTAGCGCTTTCACGCCCTTCCGGGCAAGAAAGCCGGGCGAAACCCTTGCAAAAAAGCAAAACACCCCGTTGGACAAGCCGGCGGGGTGTTTTTTTACATTAAATCGGTAGGCGGCAACAGCCTATTGGCAGCATAAACCTGCCGAATTGTTTCTGAGAGGAACCGCAAACCCGGCTCTTCCGGTTAGAATGGCGCCGCAATGCACAGCCGTATACCAAAACTGCGCCGCCAACGCCGCAGCATTTGAACCCTGCTCCCCGGCAGCATCCGGCAGGGGCACGACGTCACCCTTTTGCAGGAAACTCCCGGCTCCGGCCCTGTGGGTGGTACAGCAGGAAGCCGTTCAGTTTCGCTTGTAAGCGGAATACCGGAAACCCATTGTGCCCCGGCCCCTTAAGCGGAACTCGCGAACCGTTTGTGTCGGCCCGGTAAAACGCCGAAAACCGGCCGGGTTCCTCCCGGCAAAGCTACTTCTTTCCGAACCGCTCCTGCCCTTTTTCCAGCATCTCTTTGGGGTCGAAGCGGTACACC
>JAKPBM010000249.1 GCA_029778935.1 Bacillota bacterium
TCCAGAGAAACGTACAGCTCTGTGTCCCCGTGGGTGATGGCAAGAACTTTGCCGAAAGGCTCGTATTGGTTTTCCTGATACGAAAAACGCATAAAAATCCTCCTGTTATATGGCAAATGCTGGTCGATCGCAAGGAAATGGGCCCTGTGCGACTTCCCGTATTATTGTACCATTCCAACACAGGAGAAACAAGCCTGTACAGGAAAATCCTGCCGGTTTTAAAGCGGCGTACCCATATAGCGCTTTGGCGTCCGGCCGCCATGTACTTCGGCTATGGCCGCCAAAATTTCCGCTTTCCGGGCACTGGCCGTTTCCTCCGGCAAGCCCACCACGTCCTCCAGGTCGTTTGGCCCAAAGCGGAAATGCCCGACCAAAGCGCCGGAAAACGCGCCGTCAACCAACAGGTATTGCAAAACATCGTATTCCGGATGGGAAAACTTCTCTTTCAGCCAATATTCATGGGATTTTACCAGAAAATCGTTCCGGTGCAACGCGAAAACGGAAGGGGAAGGGCGGGGAAGGGAAGCCTGCAAAACCGGCGCGTCCTCCGCAAGGATGAACCAGCCCGGTTCCGTTTGCAATAACGCGCCTTCCTGCGCCAGTTCTTCCAGCGCGGCCTTTATTTCCTTTGCCGGCAGGCGGTAGAAGCTCTTGGCCATTTCCGCGTGAATTCGGACATTTCGATACGCAAAGCGTTTCAGAAGGGTTTTCAGCGCTTCCCGCTTTGATAGCCTGCCCGGGTCCACGTCGGGGAACATTTCCGAGAAAACGTACCAGCCCCGGTCCCATTCGCCGTCGTACTGGTCCTCGTACACGAGGAACGCCTCCTGCAGACGGTGGAGGGCGGGCGTGATCTCCTTGACCAGCAGGCCCGTGGCATCTTTCATCTGCTGGATGGTGAGCGGGCCTTCCGTTTGAATCAGCTCCAGCAGCATCAGCTGCCGATCCGTCGGGGCGTCCAGCGGTTTTCTGTACGCGTAGGCAAACAGCTCCAGGTCTTCCTGCAGGACCCAGCCGACATTGCCGCCGGCAAACCGGCCTTTGACCAGTTCTCTACGCAGCTGGCGCTCGCGGTTATAGGCCAAATCGTCAAAACCGGCCCGGAACACAAGGCTCGGCGGGTCTCCAAAGCCGTTCCAGTACACGTTCAGCCCGGGCTGCATGTCGCGGAACAGGCAGGTATACTCCGCTTGGTCCGCTTTTCTGGTAAGAAACTGGCGTTCCATCAGCAAAGCGGTCACGGTTTCGTTGTGGACGGTTACCATAGGTGTCTCCTTTCGTATGTATTCGATGCTTTAACTTCGCTGAAAATCATGCGAATGGCAGTCTGAATAACGGGGAAACTCAAAGAGATAGCCTGTGCATGTAGACGTACAATTGTTCCGTTTTGTTCCAAACAGCGCATGGCAAAATCACAGCCCCGGCAGCATTTCATGCCGGAAGCCCGTTCTATTGGGCACCAAAACCCGCGAAACCGCGCGCATTTGACAGAATCCGGCCGGTCTGCTATACTGATACAGTATGCTTTGCCCCGCGCAAAGCAAATTTCTAAAGGGGGGACGAGGTATGGGAAACAAGGTCATGGTCGCCATGAGCGGCGGCGTGGACAGCTCCGTGGCGGCGCTGGTGCTGATGCAGCAGGGGTATTCCGTCTGCGGCGCTACGTTAAGCCTCTACTCCCAGGAGGACGCGGGGTACTGCGACACGGCGACCCGCACCTGCTGCTCCATTGCCGACGTGGAGGACGCCAGAGCCGTGGCTTTCCGGCTGGGCTTTGTCCACTACGTGTTCAACTTCGGCGACCACTTCCGGCGGGACGTGATGGACCGTTTTGCCCAAGGCTACGCCAGCGGCAGAACGCCGAACCCCTGCCTGGACTGCAACCGCTATATCAAATTCGACCGCATGCTTGCCCTGGCCCGTTCGCTGGGGATGGACTATATCGCTACCGGGCACTACGCCCGCATACATTACAACGAATCCACCGGCCGGTGGCAGCTTTTCAAAGCCGCCGACCCAACCAAAGACCAGAGCTATGTGCTGTACACGCTGACCCAGGACACGCTGGCCCATACGCTTTTCCCGCTGGGCGGAATGGCCAAGGCGGAAGTGCGCGAGCTGGCGCAGGAGCACAGCCTAATAAACGCCCAAAAACCCGACAGCCAGGACATCTGTTTTGTCCCCAACGGGGATTACACCGAATTTCTGGCGCGAAACTACGGCTTAACCGACCGGCCCGGCAACTTCGTGGACAAAGAAGGCAACATCCTCGGCCGGCACAGAGGCATTATACATTACACCATCGGCCAGCGCAAGGGGCTGGGCATCTCGGCGCCCTACCCGCTGTACGTGGTCGCCAAGGACCCGGAGACCAACACCGTCGTGCTTGGCAGGGAAGAAGACCTGTACACTTCCCGGTTCCGCGTGGGAGACTGCAACTGGATTTCCGTGGCGGTTCCGGAAGCGGGAATGGCGGTATCGGTTCGCACCCGGTACCACCAAAAAGAAACGCCCGCCCGCCTGTATCCGGCGGAATCGGGCGAAGTGGTGGTGGAAACGGAAAGCAAGCTTCGGGCCGTAACGCCCGGCCAGGCGGCGGTATTCTATCAGGGCGACGCCGTCGTCGGCGGCGGAACGATACTGTAGGGATTGCCGCCTTGGCGCCTGCGGTCTGCCGTACGGCCTGCCATCTTACTATGCGGCCAGAAAGCTTACGGCTTTCCGCCCGAGGTTCTATTAATCCTTAGTAACGGTTTAGCCATATTTATTTGGCTTTTA
>JAKPBM010000273.1 GCA_029778935.1 Bacillota bacterium
TACCATCGTCGAATGCCGAAAAAAGGGCTTTGCACTGCTGGAAAAAGATTGGGTATTTTTGGAAAACCCCGTACGCACGGGCAGCTACGGCGAGCTTTGGTCGGTGCGCAAGATGCTCCGAAGGTTTCTCTGGCACGACCGCATTCACGCCAAGGCCATGTACAAAATGGCCGTTCGGACGTTCCCCGGCGCCAAAATCGAAAACCCCTTCTTTTTTGACGTAAAGTAGGCCCGTATCCGCTCTAAAAAGAGGCAATGCCCTACCCCGCTGCCACGGAAAGGGGTAAAGTCCAGTCCGTCCGCCACGAAAACCTCCTATGCCCCAAAAAAGGGCAACGCATTGCCCTGTCCGCCCCTAAAATGGATGAAGTTTCGCCTTGTCCCATCCTGCCCCGAAAAGGATTAAGCCCGCCACGCCTACCATGGAAAGGGGGCATAACTCCGCCCCAACCGTCCAAAAGGAGTTAGGCGCCGCTCCCTTCCGCCCCGAAATGTGCTGTGGTTTTGCCCAAAGTGCCGGCGGAAACCTGCGCGGAGCAATGTTTTCTCCCAGTCTGGGCGGACAGGCCAAAACCGTGTTTCCGCCAGTTGGGGCGGAAATTTGCTCAATAGGCGGGTATTCTGCCAAACAGGGGCGAAGACGGGTAACCGGCGAGTTTCCTGCCAAGCGGGGCGGCAGGAACAAACAGGCAGATTTACCGCCCAAACGGGGTGAGTAGGCTCAGACTAGCGCTTTCCGCCAAACCGGGGCGGAAAAAACGGCGGATTTATCGTAGGAGGGGGGGCGTGTATACACCGGCGAATCACCCCATCGAGCGAGGAGAAAAAACGGCGAGTTTTCGTACCCTCAGGGCGGAAGGCAAAATCGGGTTTCCCGCATAAACTGGACGGCCATGTCCCAACCCGCGAGTTTCTCGTTTAACCGGGACGGGCATCCTGCTCAACCGTGGCTGACAGGTACTAACCGGCCCGTTATAACTCCATATGGGCGGGCAGGTACAAACAGGCAGGTTACCGCTCATACAGGGCGGGCAGGCTCAAGCCGGTACTTTCCGCCAAACCGGGGCGGGGAGGGAAAAACCGGCGCGTGCAATCCGGTTTGGTTTGTGGTATAATAAGCGGGTAAGTGTGCCCATGGTGACGCAAGTGCATACAAGTCACAGCGGGAGAAAGCCGGAAGGCTTTCTTCCCTTTTTTGGGCAAATTTTGTAAAAAAGGTGTAGACATGGAAACCACAGAGCGAAGAAAAATACAGGATTTCACCACCGGAAGCGTTACGGGCAAGCTTCTCCGCTTTTCCGCCCCGCTGTTTTTATCAAGCCTTCTGCAGATTCTCTACAACATGGCGGATATGGTTATCGTCAGCCATGTGTCGGGGAAAGTCGGCCTGTCCGGCGTGTCCGTCGGCGGCGACGTGACCGCGTTTCTGACCTTTCTGGTTCTCGGCTTTGCCGACGCGGGCAGCATCATCATCTCCCAGTACATAGGCGCCGGGCAGCGGGAGAAAATCAGCCGCTGCTTGGGCACGCTGTTTGCGTTTCTGGGCATTTCCGCGGCGGCGCTGACGGTTGTCTGCCTGCTTCTGCGGAAACAGCTTTTGCAGCTTATGAACTGCCCGGCGGAAAGCTTCGGCGAGGCGTTGGCCTATTCCACCGTGTGCATCGCGGGCCTGGTGTTCATCTACGGCTACAACGCCGTCAGCGCCGTTTTGCGCGGCATGGGCGACAGCAAGCGGCCGTTTATCTTCATCTCCCTGGCCGCCGGTTTGAACATCGTGCTGGACATCCTGTTTGTCTGGGGCTTCCGCTGGAACGCCTTCGGCGCGGCGCTTGCCACGGTCATCAGCCAGGCGGTAAGCTTTTTCTGCAGCGCCGTGTACCTGAAGCGGCATTTAAAGGATTACGGCATCACCGTGGAGCCGGGGAAGTTTTTGCGCATGGATAAGGAAATCCTCGTGACCCTTTCCAACCTGGGCATCCCCATGGCGATTAAGAGCGCGGCGATTATCTTTTCCAAGCTGTTTGTCAACTCGTGGATTAACTCCTACGGCGTCAGCGTGTCCGCCATGGCGGGCGTGGCCAACAAAATCGGCAGCATCAGCAACCTGTTCTCCAACGCCGTCAACACCGCCGGCGCGGCCATGGTGGGACAGAACATCGGCGCCGAAAAGTACGAGCGGGTGCCCAACATCATGCTGACCTCCTTTGGGTTCACGTTTATCATCGCCGTGCTGCTGTCGATTGTCACCTGGGTGTTCCCCAAAACGGTGTTCGGCATCTTTACCACCGACCCCGACGTGCTTTCCATCGCCATGGAGTTTATCCCCATCGCCGTCCTGCTGTACTTTGGCAGTTCCTTCCGCGCCTGCATGAACTGCCTGATAAACGGCAGCGGCAACTACAAACTGAACTTCGCCGTGGCAATTTTAGACGGCATGATCAACCGCATCGGCTTTTCCCTGCTGTTCGGCCTGGCGCTGGGCATGAAGTATATGGGCTTCTGGCTGGGCGACGCGGTGGCCGGGTTTACGCCCTTTGCCATCGGTCTGGTGTTCTACTATTCCGGAAAGTGGAAAACAAGAAAATACGTGATCCGGGATTAACCGGCAAAAGGCCGCCAACAGGCGGCCTTTTCTTTTTGCCTTTCCTACCTCAAAGGGGGGGCATACGGCCAGGTTTTCCCCATATGTTTATACAAAAGCATGGGGAAAGGAGCGTTCGCGCGATGACATACAGCCATATGCTAACCGGCCGGGTGGTCTGGCCCGGGGAACCCGAGTACGACGAGGCCCGGCAGGGGTTCAACCGGGCCATACAGCAGTTCCCGCTGGCAGTGAACTACTGCCGAAGCAACGAGGACGTGGCCAACGCCGTGCTGTGGGCCCAAAGCGTCGGCGTTCCTTTGAGAATCCGCGGCGGCGGGCACAACTACGAAGGCTTTTCCAACGGCGACGGCTGTCTGGTCGTCGACGTAAGCGAACGGAAGGGGCTGGAGCTGGACGAGCAGAAAAACCTTCTGAAAGTTGGCGCCGGGGTGACCAACGGGGAGCTGTACGCCTATGCGGGAAGCCGCGGGTACCCCTTTCCCGGCGGCACCTGCCCGACGGTGGGGGTTTGCGGCTATGCCACCGGCGGGGGATGGGGCCTATCCTGCCGGTATTTGGGGCTGGGCTGCGACAGCCTGGAAGAGCTGGAGCTGGTGGATTTCCGGGGATGCACGGTGAAAGCCGGCCGGAATGAAAACGCCGATTTGTTCTGGGCCTGCCGGGGCGCCGGGGGCGGGAACTTCGGCGTGATTACGTCCCTTACGTTCCGCCTGCCGCAGAAGGTGGAGCGCGTGACGCTGGCGGAAGTGGACTGTCTGCATGTGACGATTGCCGAGCAGGAACGCTTTCTGCTTTTGTGGCAG
>JAKPBM010000285.1 GCA_029778935.1 Bacillota bacterium
GGCCCAGGAGAATCTGGAAGAATACGAGCCGAAGGGCGAATAGAAGCAAGAGTTTGCCGCGTCGGGTGATGTAAGCGCTTTTTGCGCGCGCAAATTACTGATTTGGGGAAAACGGCTCTCGCGACACTAATTCAAAACCAAAAACGCCTGCCGTTGTCCCGGCAGGCCATGGAAGGCAATTACCAGATAACAAATTGCTACCATTGCGTATAACGCCGCTATTCAAAAGCCCGGAAGGTTTCCTTCCGGGCTTTCGCTTTGGCCATACCGCAGGCATTTTTCCCTTGCCGGCCGCATATGTATAACCGAATACGAAAGCAAGGGAGGCGCGTTCCGTGGAACAGTATCCCGTGACAACCCAGACGATGGAACTTGTCTGCCGCCGCCATACCGGAAAGGACAGGCCGGCCGCAGCGCAGCCGAACGATTTGCCCCCGGTGATGGAGCCATTGCCCAAGAAGCGGGGCAGGGCGCGCCGCGCGTTTAGGCGGTGTGTGGCGTTGCTTCTGTCGGCGCTGGTGGTAATCGGCACGCCCGTCGGCCCCCAGGCGGCGGATTTTTGGGGCAGCCGGGAGGTTTCCTCTTTTCTGTTGGCGCAGGTGACGCCTCTGGGCGGCGCGAGCCTGTTGGACGTGCTGGCCCGTTCGGTGGCGTCGGCGTTTTTTACGGCGAACGTGCCCGATCTGCCCTTTATTCCGGCGGCGTCCGACGGCGGCGCGACGGTGTTCGGCGAATATATGGCCTACGACCGCTTTCCCGACATCGCCGCCAACCCCATCCCGCCCGAGTCAGACTTAACCCACTACCTGCCGCCGGTGGCGGAAGGGGAGGGGCCCATCGAATACAACATCCACCCCTCCAGCACCGCCGGGTATGAGTATTACCAGGGCATCTTCGTGCAAAACGGCACGGGGGAAGCCACCGACATCGCCCGCGTGCTCAGCGCCAAACTGTCTTTCTCCCTAAAGGAAACCGGCCCGCAGGTGCTTATCATCCACACCCACACCCAGGAGGGCTACGAGCCAGACCCGTGGCAGCCGGACTCTAGAAACGGCGAGGACAGAACCTCCAACCCCGACCAAAGCGTCGTCGCCGTGGGCAAGGCCGTCGCTGACCGGTTGACAGAGCTGGGCATCCCCGTGCTCCATGACACAACCATATACGACGAAACGTATAACGGCGCCTACTCCCGTTCCTTACAGGGCGTTGAACGGATGATTCTCCGGTATCCCAGCATCAAAGTGGTGCTGGACATCCACCGGGACGCCCTCAACAAGGCGGGCGAACGGCGGTATAAGCTGGTTTTCGACAACAACGGCGAGCCAACGGCGCAGATTATGCTTTTGGTGGGCACGGACAAGGGCAGCCTGCCCCATCCCAACTGGGAGAGCAACTATAACCTTGCTTTAAAGGTGCAGAAGGAGCTGCTTGGGGTAAACGAGCGGTTCCCGCGGCCGATTAAACTCACAAGAAGCAGCTATCACCAGCACGTGGCCCCCGGCGCCCTGCTTTTGGAAGTGGGCGCCAACGGCAACACCGTGACGGAAGCCGTTCAGGCGGGAAGACTGTTCGCAGAAGCGCTGGCCAAAGTGCTGAAAGAAGCAAGATAATATCCATCCCCGTTTCACCCGCCGGTTTTTCCCAAAGCGGAAAGCCGGCGGCATTTTCTTGAAACGTGTCGAAGGGTGTGTTATAATGAATCCAAGCGCGAAATCCCTTCAAAATCAAACGGCAGGAGTGTTTGCCGATGGAAACAAGCGGTAAAAAAGCCTATTTCAAGAAAAACCTCTTCGGCGGTTTCAACCGGGAGGACGTGATCGCCTACCTGGCCGAGCAGACAAGAGAACAGCTGAAGGAAAAGGAAGCTCTTTCCAACAGCCTTGCCAAAAGCAATGCGGAAGTGCGCCGCCTGCAGGAGGAAAACGATAAGCTTGCCAAGTCTTTGGCCGAAGCATCCGAGCGGCTGGACGTTTTGTCCGCCCGTCTGGAAGAAGTGACGGCGGAGAAAAACGCCATTGAGGAGCGCTACAACAAACTCCAGAAAGACTTGGCTACGGCCGCCAGCGAGCTGAAGGAAGGCGATGCGGAAAACCTTCCCGCCGCCCAGGTGGACGAGCTTTTGCGGCGCATCGAGGCCCTCTCCGCCAAGAACGCCGAGCTGGCGACGAATTTGGCCCGCCTGACCCGCTTTAAAGAATCCGTGCAGGGGCTGCTGGAGCAGAGCATGCCGGCGGACATCGACATATCGGATACATAAACATGCGCAGGTTAGATTTAAGCGAACTGGCCAAAGAAGCGCCAACGCTTTCCGCCGGGGAAGCGGTGCTTTTGTCCGGGAAAGTGTACACCGCCCGGGACGCGGCCCATAAAATAATCGACGCCCTGCTGGACGCCGGCGAACCCCTGCCTTTTCCTTTGGAAGGGGCGGTCATCTACTACGCAGGGCCGACGCCCACGCCGCCGGGCCATGTCATCGGCTCCTGCGGGCCGACGACGTCCACGCGGATGGACCCCTACACGCCCAGGCTTCTTTCCCTGAGGCTGGCGGGCATGATTGGCAAAGGCGGGCGCAGTTCGGCGGTTGTCGACGCCATCAAGCGGTACGGTGCCGTGTACTTCTGCGCTCTGGGCGGCGCGGGGGCGCTGGCGGCGC
>JAKPBM010000290.1 GCA_029778935.1 Bacillota bacterium
TTGTTCCTGGCCGAGCAGTACAAGGCGCTCATCGGCGGCGGAGCATTGCTGACCGCCCTCGGCACGGTGGTTTTGATGAACGGTTTGCCGGAAGCCGTGCTCGCTGCACTTGTGTGCGCGGGCGTCGGCTCCGTGATGAAGAAGTAGAAAGTTGAGGGCTGAGGGAATGCAGCATCCGTACAAAGAAAGAAGCAGGGAAGAGCTGATGTGCGCACTTGCGGAGGCCCGGGCGGAGTTTGAAACCAAGAAAGCCCTGGGGCTGAAGCTGAACATGTCCCGCGGCATTCCGGAACGCCGCCAGCTGGACCTTTCCATGGAGATGTTATCCTGCCTGGAAAGCCCCGAGGATTATATCGAAGCCGGCGTAGACACCCGCAACTACGGCGGGGTGGACGGCCTGGCCTCGGCGAAAAAGCTTTTCGCCGAGCTGCTGGACGTTTCGCCGGAGCAGGTCATCGTCGGCGGCAATTCGAGCCTGAATCTGATGTACGACACGGTGCAGCGGGGCATGCAGTTTGGCTTCGGCGGCTGTTTGCCGTGGGGCAAGCAGAGCCGCGTGGCGTTTTTGTGCCCCGTGCCCGGCTATGACCGGCATTTCACCATCTGCGAAAAGCTGGGCATCGAAATGCGCCCGATTCCCATGACGCCAACCGGCCCCGACATGGACGAAGTGCGGCGCCAAGTCAAAGACCCGGCGGTCAAGGGCATCTGGTGCGTGCCCAAGTATTCCAACCCTGAAGGTGTCGTCTATTCCGACGAAACCGTGCGGGCTTTTGCTACGCTGCAGCCTGCAGCGGCGGACTTCCGCATCTTCTGGGACAACGCCTACTGCGTCCACGGCCTGTACGACGAGGACGACACGCTGTTAAACCTGCAAAAGGAAGCCGAAAAGGCCGGCAACCCCAACATCGCCTTTACTTTTGCTTCCACGTCCAAGATCACCTTCCCCGGCGCGGGCGTTGCCTGCATGGCCGGCGGCAGGGAGGACATCGCCTACATCGTCTCCCTGATGCAGGCCCAGACCATCGGCCCCGATAAAATCAACCAGCTGCGCCACGTGCGCTACTTCAAAAACGCCGACGGCATCCGCGCCCACATGAAAAAACACGCCGAAATCGTCCGCCCCAAGTTTGAAGCCGTGCTGGAACGGCTGGAGCGGGAGCTGGGCGGGCTGGGCATCGCCGCGTGGACGAAACCGAGAGGCGGCTACTTCATCAGCCTGGACGTACTGCCGGGCACGGCCAGGCGCACAATTGCGCTGGCGGCGGAGGCGGGCGTCGTGCTGACGCCGGCCGGCTCCACCTGGCCGTACAAGAAAGACCCGAACGATTCCAACATCCGCATTGCGCCGACGTTCCCCACCCAGGAGGAAATCGAAAAGGCCGCCGAGACCCTGTGCGCCTGCGTGAAGCTGGCGGCGCTGGAAAAGCTGACGGAAAACTGACGTAGGAGTCTTTCCATGAACGATTTTACGTACGAAAGCCCATTTGCCAAGCGCTGGGCCAGCAGGGAAATGCTGGCTCTTTTTTCCGAGCAGACGAAGTTTACCACCTGGCGTAAGCTCTGGATTGCCCTGGCCAGGTCCCAGCAGAAAATGGGCCTGCCCATTACCGACGAGCAGATTGCCGAACTGGAAGCCGCCCGGGACACGCTGAACCTGGATGTCGCCCGGGAGAGGGAAAAGGAAGTGCGCCACGACGTCATGGCGCACATCTACGCCTACGGGCTGCAGTGCCCCAAGGCAAAAGGCATCATCCACCTGGGCGCCACGAGCTGTTTCGTCACCGACAACACGGACATCCTGCTCATGCGGGAAGGGCTGCTGATTCTGCGCAAAAAGCTGGTAGCGGCGCTGGCCGCGCTGGCGGAGTTTGCGGAGAAGCATAAGGCCCTGCCGCAGCTGGGCT
>JAKPBM010000325.1 GCA_029778935.1 Bacillota bacterium
GGCTCTTTTTGAGCTTCTGGGCAGTGCGTTCCGGTCCGGCTTTGGGGGAATCCTTTTTGGCCGCTTCCTCCGCCTGCTTGAAAATCTGTTCTTTCTGTTTTCTTTTTTCCAAAAATTGGAGATACTCGTCGTAGGTGCCTTCGAAATCCTCCACGTCCCCGCCGGCCAGCTTCCAGATGCGGGTGGCAAAGCGGTTGATAAAGTACCGGTCGTGGGAGACAAACAGGACGGTGCCCTCGAACTCCTCCAGAATGCCTTCCAGCCATTCGCGGGAAGCGATGTCCAGGTGGTTGGTCGGCTCGTCCAGAATCAGCATGTTGATGCCGGAATAGAGCAGTATGCAGAGCTTCAGCCGGCTCTTTTCGCCGCCGGAAAGCACACAGATGGGCTTAAACACGTCCTCCCCGGTGACGTGGTACAGGGCCAGGCGGTTTCTGGCCGACTGCTCCGTTAAGTTCAGCGCCGACATGGTCGTTTCCAGCACGGATGCGTACGGGTCGGAAAATTCCACCTTCTGGGGCAGATACCCGATCTTCACGTTGGCGCCCCAGCGGAACCGCCCGCCGTCGGCCGGTTCCTCGCCCAGAAGGATGCGCAAAAGCGTCGTTTTGCCCGTGCCGTTGTCGCCTAAAAGGGCCACCCATTCGTCCCGGTGGATTTCCAGGTTCAAATCCGCAAACAGTTCCCGCCCGTCGAAGGCTTTTTTCAGATGGTCGATGTACAACACGTCGTCTCCGGAGCGGTCGGCGGAGATGATTTTGCCGCCCAAAGTTTTCTGCCGCTTCATCCGCTCGGTCTGGTTCTGCTTCAGCCGCTCGATGCGCTTTTCCAAAGCGAAGGCCTTGCGCATAAGCCTTTTGTTGCCCAGGCCCCAGCCGCGCATGCGGGCGGCGGTGAAAGACAGGCGGTCGATTTCCTTCTGTTCCTGTCGGAAGCGTTTTTCCCGCTCTTCGCGAATGCGCTCTTTTTCCTCGGCGTAGAAGCTGTAGCTGCCTTTGTAGACGGTGGACGTGTAGTTTTCCAGCTCGATGGTAAGGTCGGTGACCCTGTCCAGAAAATACCGGTCGTGGGAGATTACCAGCACCGTGCCGGCAAAGGCGGACAGGTATTCTTCCAGCCACTCGACGGCCGCCATGTCCAGATGGTTGGTCGGCTCGTCTAACAGCATGATGTCGGTTTTTTCCAAGAGCATCCGGCCCAAATTGACCCGGGTCTGCTCGCCGCCCGAAAGGCTGGCAAAGGGCCTGTCCAAAAACTCCCGGCCGATGCCAAGGCCCTGCACGACTTTCTGCAGCTCCGTTTCCGTGTCGTACCCGCCGCCGGCTTCAAACCGCTGCTGCAGCGCGCCGTAGCGGGCCAGCAGCGCCTTGTCGCTTTCCCCTTGGGCCATGCGGGCTTCCAGAGCCTTCATTTCCTTTTCCAGCGCAAACAGCGGCGCGAATGCCATTTCCAGCACCTGGCGCACCGTCGTGTCCGGGCCGTAGTCGGGCAGCTGGTCCAGCACGCCGAGCTTTTTGGACGTCGGAACGGCGACG
>JAKPBM010000340.1 GCA_029778935.1 Bacillota bacterium
CTTACCTTTGCGATGAAGGACACGCGCCTGATTGCGCTGGCGGGGCTGATTACCGGCGTGGCGGCGTCCCTATCCATGGCCACTTCGGAATACCTCTCCGCCAGAACGGAGGAGGACAGCGGCCATGCGCTGAAATCTGCCTTCTACACCGGCGGGGCGTATGTGATCACCGTGATTTTCCTGGTGCTGCCGTATTTGGTGTTTTCCAATTATGTGGTCAGCCTGGTCTGCACGATTCTGGCGGCGATTTTCATCATTCTGGTGTTCAATTTCTATATCTCCGTCGCCAAAGACCTGCCCTTTCGAAAGCGGTTTTTGGAAATGGCGGGCATCAGCCTGGGCGTGGCCGTGATATCCTTTGGCATCGGGTACCTGATCCGGCTGTTTTTGGGCGTGGACGTGTAAACGGCAGGGGCGAAAAGAAAATATGCAAAACAGCTTCCGCGGCGGAAGCTGTTTTTTTATGCCCAATGGGGCGAGATGAAGAAACCGCGGGATGTGCTACTATGCTTTGTGACGGGCTACCCGGACTTTGCGGCGGAGGGGTACGAGGTGGCCGCGCTTCCCTATCTTATGAAGCCCGTGGGGGAGGAAAAGCTATCGGCGGTGCTGGACAGGGCTTTGGCGCAGCTTGGCAAAACGGAAAAAACGGTTCTGTTTTCCGTAGACGGCGAAATGCGTCGAGTAAAAGTCAACGATATCGTCTACGTGGAAGCCTTTGCCCAAAAATGCGCGGTTATCACCGTGTACGGGCCATTTGAGGTCAAAATGGGGATTTCCGGGATGGAAGCCCTGCCGGGGGAAGGTTTCGTCCGCTGCCACCGGTCGCACCTGGTAAGCCTGCGGTTTATCGGGAGCATTTCCAAAACCAGCGTCGCGCTGGACGGAGGGAAGTCCATATGAAGTTTGATTTACTCGCAGGATTTAGCAATTTTCAAAAATTTCCATGCTTTGTATAGTGCGTCAACGGGTGTTGTAGATACATGCCGAAAATGTCGAACGCATTTTTGCTTGTGCGAGAGGTTGCTGCGTTCGATTTCTCCGGGTAGCGGTTCAGGCGGCGGGGAAGGGGCGGTTCTCTGTTCGGAAAGGGCGGGGTTCTTCTGTTGAACTGGCTTTAGCCAAAGGTTGCGGCCGGGATTGCATGAACCGCGTCCGGGTTCGCTCGAACTGCGGCGGTATTGCCACAAACGTCTTCCCGGCATTGCCGAATACGAGCCGGGGCAGCCTCAAAACGGCGCTGGGTTTACATGAACCGCACCCGGAGAGCGCTCAATGCGTTAGTTTGGCTAAAACCAGCAAGATTCCATAACGCGCCCGGCACGGCATTGTCTGAAACCGCCCGAGAAAGATTGAAAAGCGTTCGGCAGTGCTCCAAATCCGTTTCAAATACCGAAAACCTGGTTTACCCAATACAGCCGCATAGGACTACCCAAAATTTGTCTTCAATCATCATACCGCGCCCGGCATTGCCCGGAGCAGGCAAGCCGGGTTGCCCTTAGCACGCCCCGGTTCTCCCAAACGCGCCCGGGTTGCTTGACAACAAGCCGGGTATTGCCCGAGGGGTTCATAAGAGTGCCCCAGTATACCCGAATCGCGCACCGGTGTGCTCAAAACGCGCGGGGAGTGTCCAAAATCCGTTTCAAACGCCCATAACTCGCTCCGTTATGTCCAAAACGCACCGGGTTTAATAAATCCCGTTTTGGAAGTAACCGTCAGGATTACACAAAGCACAATGCCGGCGGTGTTTGGCGTGCGGCGGGGTGGCTCTTTTTGCCGTCTTGGGCGGCAAAGGCCGCCCGCCGGTAAACGGCAAGCCGACAGCCCTGCCGCACCGCGCTATACGTCCAGCCGGCCGTCGCGGAAGGCTTCCAGGTAGTTCATGCAATACTCGTCCTTGCCGACAAGCACTTCCGCCGAATACACCAGCGACATGATGACCTTGTCCAGCGGGTCTAAAATGGCGCTGTCCAGCCCGGCGGCGATGGCGGCGACCAGGAAGGTGCGGTTGACCAGCTTCCTTGCCGGCAGGCCGTAGGAGACGTTGCTTAAGCCGCAGGTGGTGTGCACGCCGGGGAACTCGGCCATGACGCGCCGGATGGTTTCCAAAACGACGGGGCCGTAGTGGGTGCCGGTGGAAACGGGGCGCACCAGCGGGTCGATATAGATGTCCGAAAGGGCGACGCCCTCCTTTGTGAGCGAGTTAATCAGCCCGTCGGCGATTTTCAGGCACGCGTCCGCCGTTTCGGGCATGCCGGAATCGTCCATGCACAGGGCGATGATGGAGGTGTTATATTCTTTGACCAGCGGGATAACGGCGTCGAACCTTGCCTTTTCCGCCGTGATGGAGTTTATGAGCGGCTTCGGCCCCGTGTACGCCTGGAGCGCCGCCCGCAAAGCTTTTGGGTTGGGGCTGTCCAGGCAAAGCGGCAGGTTTGTGACTTCCCGGACGGTTCTGACCAGCCAGGAAAGCAGCTCCGGCTCTTTGTCCGCGAAGGTGCCGCAGTTGACGTCGATGTAATGGGCGCCGGCTTCCGCCTGCTTTTGGGCGATGTCCTGAATCTGGGCTGTGTCCTGGCTTTCCACGGCGGGGCGGATGGACGGGATGCTGGTGTTGATTTTTTCCCCAATGATAATCATACCTTTTTCCTCCCTGGGCAGCTTTTAGAGTTTTGTGATTTCGTTCATGATTTCGGGGATGATTTCAAACAGGTCGCCCTGGATGGCGATGTCCGCCATCTGCATCATGGGGGTGTCGGGGTTTTTGTCAATGGCCACGATCATGTCGCAGTGCTGCATGCCGACCAGATGCTGAATCTGCCCCGAGATGCCGCAGGCGATGTACAGGGTGGACTGCACCGTCTGCCCCGTCTGGCCCACCTGATGGGCGTAGGGAATCCAGCCGGCGTCCACGGCGGCCCGGCTGGCGCCCACGGCGCCGCCGACTTTGGCGGCAAACCGCCTAAGCAGATCAAAGCCTTCCCGGCCTTTCATGCCCCGGCCGCCGGAGATAATGATGCGGGCGTCGGAAAGGTTGACGGCGGCTTCCTTGTTGTGGAAGATTTGAAGGATTTTTTTCATCTTGTCCAGGTCCGTGTCCAGCATGCTTTCTACGAGAACGCGGCCGGTACGGTTTTCGTCCGGCACGGGGGCTTTCATGACCCGGGGGCGGACGGTGGCCATCTGCGGCCGGTGATTGGAGCAGCGGATGGTGGCCATGATGTTGCCGCCGAAGGCCGGCCGGGTCTGCAAAAGGTCGCCGGTTTCCGAATCCATGGCAAGCCCCGTGCAGTCCGCCGTCAGCCCGCAGTTGGCCATGACCGCCACACGGGGAATCAGCGCCCTGCCCCGGAACGTCGCCGCGCCGACCACCACTTCCGGCTTATACTTCTTAATCAGCCGCACAAGCACTCGCGCTTCCGCCTCGTCGCAGAAGCCTGCAAGCCTTGCGTCGTCCACCAAGAGAACGGTATCCGCGCCGTAAGCGACGAGGGTTTCCGCCTGACCGGCAACACCCGAACCCAACACGACAGCCCAGACTTCGCTTTGCCTCGCGTCGGCCAGCGTCCGCGCCGCGCCGACCAGCTCATAGGTAACCGGCTGGATGGACCCACTTTGGGTTTCGGCCAGAACCCAGATATTGCGGTATTCGCTTCTTTCCTGTTCCGTCAAGGTAATCATGCCAATCCCTCCCCGGTCAGACGAGACTGCGCAGCCGAAGCTCACGTATTAGCGCTTTGGCGCACTCCTGCGGCGTCCCCGTGATGCGGACAGTGCGGGTCTGCCGCGGTTCCGGCGGCTGGGTTTTGACCACCCGGGTGGGGGAACCGGCCAGGCCGATTTTGGAAGGCTCCGCGCCGATATCGGCGGGTTTCCACACGGGGATTTCGCATTGCAAAGCGGCAAGCCGCCCTTTTAGGGTGGGAACCCGGGGCGTGTTGATGTCTTTTACTACGGTGAGTACGGCGGGGAAGGAAAGCTCGCATAAGTCGTAGCCTTCCTCGTGCATCCGTTTTACGGTGATGCTCGTTGTTCCCACCCGTTCCACGGACATGACGTAGGTAGCCTGCACCCAATCCAGATGGGCGGCAATGCCGGGGCCGACCTGCGCCGTGTCGCCGTCGACGGCCTGCTTGCCGCAGAGAACCAGGTCTACGCCGCCGATTTTTTCAATGGCTTTTGCCAGCACGTAGCTGGTCGCCCAGGTGTCGGAACCGCCGAAGGCGCTGTCGCAAAGGTGGACAGCCCTGTCCGCGCCCAGCGCGATAGCTTCCCGCAGTACAGCGTCGGCTTTCGGCGGCCCCATGGTAACGGCGATTACCTCGCCGCCGTAGGTTTCTTTCAGCTGGATGGCTTCCTCCAGCGCGTACAAATCAAAGGGGTTTAAAATGGCCTTTTGTCCCTCGCGGATGATGCGCTTGGTTTCGGGGTCGATTTTAGCGTCGCTGGTGGCCGGCACCTGCTTGATGCACACGACGATTTTCATAGCAAACCTCCTAAAAGGCTACTTGCTTTGCCATGTATCCCGCAACAGGTCGTAATGGGTCTTAAAGTTCAGCAGGGACAAATACGCCCCGCACCTGGGATACGCCCTGTGCAGCGATTTCAGTGTTTCGATGGGGTCGTACTCGGTGTTTTCCGGTATGGGGTAGCCCACCGCGTCCGACAAGAGGTGCAGCTTTTTGCTCATCCAGGCTTCGACGATGACCGGCAAGCCGGGATGTTTTGCCAGCAGTCTGTCGACCACCGGGTTTTTCTCTATGAGCGGCTGGGTGATGACAAAGGACGCGCCGGCGGCCAGCTTCCGCTCCAGCTTGGCAAACTCGTGTTCCTCCGGCTCGTAGGGGTTGAAGGCCACACCCAGGGTAAATTTGCCCGGGTATTCCCGCCGTATATACTGCAAAAGCTCCACGGAGGTGACAGTCTCCGCGCCTTCTGCGCCGATGTCCGCCGGTTTGAGCTTTGGCAGCCGTTCCGAACCGTCGCCGCTGACGACCAGCAAGTAGCGAATGCCCAAAGAGATGCAGGAATGCAGGATTTCGTCGAGGTTTTTCTTTGTGTGGAAGGTGTTCAGGTGGATCATCACCTGTTCGGGGTAAACGGGCAGCTTCAGCTCCTCAATCACTTCCGTGCCCTGAAACGCCAAAAGCCCCATGGCGTTGTCGGTGATGCAGGCGCAGTAGCCGCTTTCCATGACCCGGTTGTACTTGAAGGCAAACAGGTCCAGATCTTCCAGCAGCTTTTCGGAGTCCTGCTTGGGCGGAAGGATTTCCACGTGGTAGATGCGGTTCTGGATATGGTGCAGCATACGTCAACCCCCTGGCGGCGGTGTACCGATTTTTACGTTCGCTTGGCATAAATTATATAGAATCGCAAGCGGTTATACAAGAGATTTTAATATCTTTTGCAATAACCCGGCACAGGCCGAGGGGGTGAAACCGTGGGCGCTTTCCGAACCGTTTAGCATGCATAAAATTGACGAAATCCGGATTGTATTGCAATATGGCGGCAGATATGATAGTGTAGACGCAGCGGCCGGATAGGGCACGGCCAATGTAAGCGCGGCGGCGCAGGCGGGGGGGGGGGGGGAACCGCCTGCCAAACTGTCCGGCGGTTGTTCACAGATTACTTTGACAAAGGAGCATTTCATATGAGAAATTTCCCGCGCCGCGACAAGTATTACAGAGAGTACGGCAGCTTTATAGAGGAACACCGGATGCTCGGTCCTGACGCTTTGCGGCTGATAGAGATTCTGTGCGAAAAAATAGATCTCCGGCCCGGCATGCGGGTGCTGGACATGGGATGCGGCACCGGGCTTACGTCCATTTTCCTTGCAAAGGAGTTCGGCGTGACCGTTTTCGCGACGGATTTATGGATTAGCGCCACCGACAACTACCGGCGGTTTGTCGAAATGGGCGTCGCCGACAGGGTGTTTCCCATCCACGCCGAGGCCCACTCTCTGCCGTATGCCGACAACTTCTTC
>JAKPBM010000368.1 GCA_029778935.1 Bacillota bacterium
TCCACGTCGGGACCCTTCGGGATAGGCAGCAGGCCGACCGGGTCGGTCATCTGGAAGGTGCCGTTGGGGCCGAAGTTGGGGCCATACAGACCGGCGAAACCGGCTTTGCCTTCATAGAACATGGTGCGGCGGGCACCGCGGTCGGAGGTCGGGTTTTCCTGCAGCGGCATCTGGACGTTGGGGTCGCCGGAAATGGAAGCCATGAATTCAAGGGATTTTACCAGTCTGGGATCGTTCAGGTTGGCGTACCATCTGCCGGTTTCCGCATTGTAGAGGATGGGGCCGGTGCCGTTGGACCAGATTTCGTTGCCGTCGGTATCCAAAGCGACGCCGTAAATATCATACTTGCCGTCGCCGTCCAGGTCCTTGGAGATCTTGCGGGCGATTTCGATGAACAGGTCATACGTCCATCTGTATTCGCGGACAGCCTGAAACAGCTCCGCCGGGTCGTAGCCCGCTTCCGCCACCAGCCGCTTGTTGAAGGCGTACACGTGTCCGAAAGCCATCTGGTCATATTTGCCGGAGATGTCAACCGCCCAGATGTGGCCGTTCAGCTGAGTCATCTGGGTGTAGAACTGGTGGAAGCAATCGGGGTCGTAGACGTCCATACCGGCTTTCCGGATTTCTTCCGTATCCAGAGGCCGAATGCCGCCTATGATGGAGAGGGGAATCCAGGTAGACTGCCGGGTGCGGACAAAGTCGGCGACTTTCGTACCGGAGGTGGCGGAAGTCATCAGGGTTTCCGTGTCGTTGTTGCCATCAAGGAAAATGATTTTGCAGTTGAACTTGGCTTCGATGTTGGCGTAGATTTCCTTGAGCTCGTCGGCTTTGGCCGTATCGCCCTCGGGCTTAAAGCCGGCGTGGGGGTTGGCCAGAACGAACTCATAGCCGCCCATATCGATAGGCGCGGCGGTCGTGGTTTCGGCGGAGGGCGCTCTTGTGGTGATGGCAGGTGCGGGGGTATCGGGCTCTTTTTCGTCCTTCTTACAGCCTGCGAAGATTGCCACAATCATCAACAGAGACAGCAACAGGGCTAGAATGCGACGCGATCTCATAAATTGTCCTCCTACTCTCCCTTACAGAATTCAGTTAACTAATTGTGAAATATATGTTAACTGTATAGCTATTATATATTGAATTTTATAGACTGTCAACATAAAAAGTTTAATTTTGGCAGTATGCATAAACAGAAATTTAATAATTGTTCCGGACATGTTGTGAGTGACGAACAGAGAAGCGATAATTATGCATGAATATTTGGAAAAAAGGGCTGAATCGCTACAAACTGCGATGAAATAATTTATAAAATAGTACATATGTAAAATTGCTCAAGTGCGGCGTGTTTTCTGCAATATGTTACAAATCAAAATATACTTTTAGTAAAATAGCATTCCCTGCTTTGTTGTAATTTGCCCGGTAAGCTTTGCTCTTTACGGCATTCCGGCAATATCTGCGAAACGCACACCGGGTTTGAGATGTTTCGTAAAGAAATCAGCTGGCGAAAACGCGTATAACCCCATTACGGGCAAAATAAAAAACCGGCTCCCAAAAGGAAGCCGGTTTTTGAATCGAAGGTTGGTTAACCCTGCTGGAACACCTTATCCAGCTCGGCCTGGATTTTGCCCTGGTAAGCCTCGGCGGCCTGGGCGGGCGTCATGTTGCCCTTGTAGATGGCATCGTAGAACTGCTTGCGGGTGAGCTGGTACATTTCGTCGCTGCACTTGGCAATGTTCATCAAAGCGTTGGGCAGCAGGTAATCGAACAGCATCTCGATGGAGCCTTCGTCATGCTGCAGCGCTTCGGCGATGTACTCTCTGTACTCATCCATGTCATGGAGGTAAGAGCCGATCTCGTTCATGATTTTGCAGGCGTTCTGCCATTCGGACGTAGAGATGGGCAGCACGTACACGTCAACGTCGACCATGTTGACCATGTAGTGGTCCACGTCGGGGACCTTCGGGATGTGCAGCAGGCCGACCGGGTCGGACATCTGCCAGGTGCCTTTGGCGCCGAAGTTGGGGCCGTACAGGCCGGCGAAGCCAGCTTTGCCCTCATAGCACAGAGTGCGGCGGGCGCCGCGGTCGGAGGTGGCGTTTTCCTGCAGCGGCATCTGGACGTTGGGGTCGCTGGAGATGGCGGTCATGAACTCGAGAGACTTAATGAGTTTCGGGTTGGAGAGATCCGAATACCACTTGCCGGTCTGCTCATCGTACAGGATGGGGCCGGTGCCGTTGGACCAGATTTCGTTACCGTCGGTGTCCAGAGCAACGCCGTAGATGTCGTACTTACCGTCGCCGTCCAGGTCCTTGGTGATCTTGCGGGCGATTTCGATGAACATGTCATAGTCCCATCTGTAGTCGCGAACCGCCTGGAACAGTTCCTCAGGATCATAGCCGGCTTCCTTGACAAGCCGCTTGTTGAAGGCGTACACGTGGCCGAAGGACAGCTGGTCGTACTTACCGGACATATCCACCGCCCAGATATGGCCGTTCAGCTTGGTCATCTGGGTGTAGAACTGGTGGAAGTTGTCGGGGTTGTAGACGTCCAGACCGGCCTTGATTACTTCTTCAGAGTCCAGAGGTCTCAGACCGCCGATCATGGAAAGCGGAATCCAGGTGGACTGACGGGTGCGGACAAAGTCAGCCACTTTCGTGCCGGAGGTAACGGAAGCAAAGAGAGTTTCCGTATCGCTGTTGCCGTCGATGAAGACGATTTTGCAGTTAAATTTATCTTCGATGGCGGCGTAGATTTCCTTGAGCTCGTCAGCGTTGGCCGTTTCGCCCTCGGGTTTGAAGCCGGCGTGGGCATTGGCCAGGACAAACTCATAGCCGCCCATGTCGATGACCTCTTCCGTAGTCGTCACGGTCGTTTCTTCGGGCTTGGCAGTGGTGCTGCTGCCGGTGGTAGCCGAAGTCGTTTCTGCCGGCGGGTTTGCGCTCTGATTGCAGCCGGCAAAGATTGCCGTTACCATCAACAGGGTAAGCAGCAACGCAAGGATTCGACGCGATTTCATAAAATTCCTCCTGCTCTCTCAGTTTTGACGGTTAACAATTGTAAATAAATTGTTAAACTACACAACGATTATAGTACCGATTTAATTCTTTGTCAACATAATGACTATAAATATGTTAATTTGAACGAATCTGTTGTAGAATAATGTCGATTATATTATCGCGATTACACAACGTGTTATGTTAAATTTTAATAACCGTTCACAGTGCGGAATCGAGTGTAAACCGCATAAGTATGCGCAATTACATTCGGTTTTTGCATGGAAACAGGGGTTAATCCGGAAATAATATAATATATTCGCTTTATTGTTGGCACAAGATTCTGCAAACGGGGTATTACGGTTCTGTATCTATTTAGTATACTCAGCGGCCCAAAGCGTGAAATTTGAGAAAAGGGAAAAACAGGGAACGCAAAGGGTGTTGACAAATCGGGGAAAATCGTATATAATATCATCGTTGCGTTTGACAAGTAAATCACGTGGGGGTATAGCTCAGCTGGGAGAGCGCTTGAATGGCATTCAAGAGGTCAGCGGTTCGATCCCGCTTATCTCCACCAACAAAAATGAGTAAAAAGCCGCCAATCCCTTAGGGAAAATAGGGATTGACGGCTTTTTTCCGTATTTTTGATTTGCAGGTTTTTCTAACTTTTTGAACTAAATATCTCCTGCGTTTTTGTGCGTTGGTAACGTATTGGTAACACGGTATGCAAGCAGGGATACTGCATTTTTTAACTGTTCCAGATCGGCGTGAGTATAGTGCAGGGACATCTCGTATTTGGTATGGCCCATGAGCTTCTTGATTTCCTCCGGCCGCAGCCCGGCCTTTTCGCAGAGGGTCGCGAACGTATGGCGGGTGCAGTGGGGGACGAGCCTGCGTACGCCGATTTGCTCCAGTGCGGGATAATAGCACTTATCCCGAAAGTATTTGGGTGTGTAGGGCTTGCCGTCGGGCCGGCAGATGATGGTCTGCCCGCCTTTTTCCACCCAGCGCCGGAATAGCCCGTCGATGCGGGGATTTAAGGGGATGACCCTTCCTTTGCCAGCTTTGGTCTTCTTGCCGCCAGTGACAGCCGGGATGGACGGGTCGTAGGACGAGGGCTTCAGTTCCAGAAACTCGGCGATGCGAAAGCCCGTAAAGCACATCATCAGCACGCAGTCGGCAAACGGCACCGTGCCGACGGCTTTGTCGATTTTAGCCAGCTCCTCGTCTGAGAAGGGCGTTCGCTCCGCGGTGTCGTCCCCGCGCGGAAGCTCGACCAGCTCGGCGTAATTGCGCTTGACAAAGTCGTTTTTCATGGCGTACTCATATAGCTGGGTCATAAGCGCCTTGTCCTTGGACAGCGTGGACTTGCTCATGCCGGCGTCCGCCGCTTCGTCGATAACGGCCTGCAGGTCGGCCGTGCGGAGGTCCTTAATCTTCCTGTCCGCCAGAACAGACAGCCGCTTGTTCCAGGATGCCAGGTAGTTATACTTTGTGTCGGCGGCCAGCTCTGTGTAGGACCTGGTCTGCGTCCACCGCTCCCAGACCTCGCCCAGGGTAATTCTGGGGTCGGCGATGGGCTGTTCGTTGTATTCGTGAAGGGCTTTTAAGGCTTCCGAGTAGGTTCTATAGTAGCCCAAGGGCGTTCTGATTTCATTTCCGTTGTCGTCGTAGTTGGCCGGCACGCGGACCACCCACGGCTTCCGGCGTTTGCCGCTTAATTTTGTAATGCTTCCCATACCGTTTGGCAGGCGCATGGTTTTTCCTCCTTTGTAAATTATGTTGCACCCTGCGCCGCCGGTTGGTATAATAAAAGGGCGCAAAGGTGCCTTGATTATGCATTGTTGGGGTGTTTTTGTGCGTTGTCGCCCTGGTGTTGCAGCACCGGGGCGGCTTTTTTATTCTTCATATTTAGGAAGTTTCAGGGTGAAATACTTCATGTGCCTAAGGAACATGGCCGCGCAGGCGATGTAGAGGCCGAGAAAGAATATCTCGACGAAGGCGATGATGACTCCCGCCGCTGCCAAGGCGCCCTGCAGGAACGGAAGCGAAAAAATGTTGGCAACTTCCTTCTGCATGAAAAAGGCTTCAACGATAGCGTACATCGACCATCCGGCGTTATAGGCAAGAAACAGAAGATTGATTACCACCGTCGCTGCGTCGGCCAGAAATAAAGCGCAGAACGCGGTGAAAGGAAGCAGAACGGAAGCCAGCCCGTGCAAAGCGTCAACCGTCGGCACGGGGTCCATATTCAGTGTGTTGATGAAACTTATCAGCCCGAAAAGGAACCAGACAGGAAGCATAAAGACCGCGTAGGCAGAAGCCCCGCGCAGGTCTTTGCCATACGCTTCCCGCTTCATGGCAGCGTACTCGCCCAGCATAGTTCCACCTCTGCAGTACTTGCCCGTTATGTGCCGGTGTTACCTCAGCACGTATTCTGAGATGACCCGGCAAATCTGCGTCACGTCAAACTGTGCTACAAACTCGAATCTGACTTTGCCCAGGCCGGAGAACCACAGGTCCAGCTCGCTGTCCAGGTCGAACACACCGGAGCTTTCCACGGAAAAGACCTGGATTTTGCTGTAGGGCAGGGACGTGAAGTCCTTCTTCTTGCCGGTGATGCCCTGCACGTTGATGGCGATGATGCGCTTATTGGTGAAGACCACGCCGTCCCGCATGGCCTGAAACGAGTACAGCACTTCTTCGCCGGGCACAAGGAAAGGCGTTATCTGTTCCAGGTACGTGTTGTTGGATACCGGGCGCAGCTTGAAAAGAGAACCGTTCTGAAAGTCAATCATGGCAAACCCTCCTTCTATGTATCAACGGTCAGATGCCCGTTTTGATAGTAGAACATGGCTTTTTCCATAAGCTCCTGCGACACGTCGAACAGCTCCGCCAGTTCCCAGGGCTCCGTGTAGCCCCTGGCGACGGCTTTTTCCAGCAGGTCTTTTGGGATGAGCTGCTCGATCTGCCAGCGGAGAGCCCTGTTTTCTATTTTCCGGCGGGCGCGCGTGTCGTGCCTGTTGGTGTAGAATGCCCCCACGGCGATGTGGGACAGCTCGTGCAGGAGCATTTCTCTTTCCTCTGACGCACGTTGAATCTGACGCGGATCATAGACCACGTAATAATACTCGCCGTCCAGTTCGTCCTTATCCTGTATGGTGACCGCCGGCGCGAATTGCAGCCGTTCTGTGCTCACCAGGACACGGTTTTCCTCAGCATAGCGGTATAAACGTTCCAATCCCGTCATGTACGCCTCCCAAATGCTATTTTTCCATCATTTCTTTTCTGCGTTTGCGCATGAATCTGGCCAGCTCCAGAAGCTGCTGCTTTTCCTCGTCGTCCAGCTCCCTGACCTCGCCATAAAGCGCGTATTCGATAGAGTTCACATCAAACTCCGGGCCTTTCTGCCCGGGGTTTTTTTCATCTGTACGGCCGAGAAGGTAGTCAATTGAAACATCAAAATAATCTGCCAGGGCCTTGAGAGTCTCCTGTGTCGGTTCGGACACGCCTGTCTCATATTTAACATAAGTCGTCCGGTCCACTCCCAGGTACGCCGCTACATCCTTCTGATATAGGCCTTTTTCCTGACGCAGCTGCTTCAAGCGTTCCATATTATCACCCAGCACAATTATATGTGAAGTAAATTCACATTGCAAGGGTGTGCCAAAATTTCACTTATGTAGGTATTTCCCTATTGACAAGTGAATATACGTCACTTATAATAGGGATCGTGAAGTGAAGATTCGGCACCCACCAAGGAGGTGACAGCATGGACGCATTGCGGGCTATCCGTATACATCGCGGTTTCACACAGGAAAGCCTGGCGAACGAGCTTGGCATTGACCGGTCGACTGTTACCAAATGGGAGACAGGTGAAAGTATGCCACGCGCGGAACTGCTTCCTAAGATCGCGAAGGTACTTAACTGCACCGTGGACGAGCTGTTGAACTCGAACCGACGGAAGGAGTCCAACTAAATAATAGCAAAACAGCTGTCCCATAATCAGGACTGTGCTAAGGAGGAAGGACAATGGAAACCCGATACACAGACGAGCAAATCGCAAGCATGGACAACGTGTCCCCCGAAATCGCCGGAAAATACCTGGGGCTGAACCCGCAGGTGATCCGCATCCTGCTCCAGCGCGGCAAGGTCAACTTCGGCACGGCCGTCAAGCTTCGCCGGTATGTGTATCACATCCCCGGCCCCGCTCTGGTACGGTACAAGCATTACGGGAATGTCGGCAATGAGAACGAAAAGCCCAAAGAAAGTGCCGACTCTTAGCAAGGCAAGAAGTGCCTTCAACGTTTATGCCATTATTATCGGCGCGCTTCTCCTCTTCGGCCGGCTGGGGTATTGGGAAACGCACCCGGATGCCACTCTGTGGTCGTGGCACACCTCGGCTGGCCGGAGAAACGGCAAAGTAATAATAAAAAACGCCCCAGGTGGCCGGGTAAACTAAACTAGGCAGATTTGAAAGGAGGAGCAACAGTGAAATCATTCAAGTGCCTTCGTTGCGGGCGAGCGTTGAAAAACCCGCTCTACATAGACGTCGGCTACGGCAAAATTTGCGCTGCCAAAATGGGGATTTCGATTTTCGCGAAGCGCGACAGCGCAAGAAAGAGCGCCTCTATGGAAGCGGCGCCGCTTAAGCAAGGTTGTGTCGAAGATGAGAAGAGCATCGCATAAAAAGATAATCTTCGGTTCGGTCGCCTTTCTCATGTTCTTCCTGGCGCTCGGAACCGTCGGGGCTATGGAACTTGATGCGCTGCCCCCTTTCGAAGGAGTAGCCAGAGCGATTTTCTTCACGGCTTTATGGCTTCTTTTTACCTT
>JAKPBM010000379.1 GCA_029778935.1 Bacillota bacterium
ATTGATTTTCGGTAGGTTTCCAGCGTTTGGTCCATGAGAGCGCTCCTTTTAAACTGGGCAAGGTCAGATCATTGTATACCCGACACCACGAACTACACGAATATATTTGGGCGATTCCGCATCGTCCTGCAGTTTGCCTCGCAGGGTTTTCAGATGCATGTCCAGCGTGCGGCTGGTTCCGTTGTAGTCCTGGCCCCAGACGGCGTTGACGATGGATTCCCTCGTCATCACTTTGCCCACGTTTTCGCAGAGGAACTTGAGCAGTTCGTATTCCTTGCGGGTGAGCTTCAGCTTTTCTCCGCCTTTGGTGACCTCGTACAGGTTTGTGTCGATGCACAAATCCTTGTAGCGCAGTATGCCGTTATTGCTGGGCTTGTCCATCCGGCGCAAAACGGCCCGCACGCGGGCGGACAGCTCCAGAACGCCGAAGGGCTTGGTGATAAAATCGTCGGCCCCGGCGTCCAGGCCGGAAACTTTGTCCGCCTCGCTGGACTTGGCGGTGATCATAATGGCCGGAATGTCCTGGGTTTTGACATTTTTCTTCAAGGCGCGAAGAGCGTCCAGTCCGCTCATGCCGGGCAGCATAATGTCCAGCAAAAACAAGTCGGGCACGACTTCCTCCAGGCGGGCAAGCATCTCCTCCGCCGTCTCAAACGATTCGCACGAGTAGGAAAAAGCCTCCAGCGTGCAGCGAATCAGTTCTCTGATGTTTTCGTCATCTTCCACAACGAATATCAGTTTTTTCTCCATTTGTATTCTCCCATCCTGCCCGGGCAAGAGGGGAAACCACTGCCCGTTCGGTGTTACGTATGCAACGTGTATAATCCATGCAAACTCTTTGCCCTTATTATACGCTTTTTTCAGTCAACTTGCAACATCTATTTCGCCGCCAAAAGGAGGACACCTCTTTATTTGAAAAAAAACGAACGGAACGGGGAAGTGTCCTCCGGCAGGACGGGGGCGATGTCCACCAGCACGCTGTCAAGGCCGATTTTGCGGATGCGGGAAAACTCGATGACCAGCTCCGGCCCCCTTCCGAACAACCCGAAAAACTTCGGCTTGCCTGGAACAATAAGGCTTACGATTTTTCCCGTCTCTTCGTCGAATTCCAGGTCGTACGTCTGGCCCAGGCGCCTTCCGTCGTTAATGTTGATGACGTCCTTGTTCTGCAGGTCGTACAGCCGGCAAACGGGCATACTTTCAACCTCCCCATAATATTTGATTATGTTTACTAAATACTATTGAGCGTATCGCCAAAATATCCTATAATAGGGGAAAAAAGGAGGAGAGGCAATGGCACTGTTTCTGATTGTGACAGCCTTCGCCATTTCGTATGGTTGGGGTATGCGCGGATCCAATCTCGGCCACGGCCAGGGCGCCATGCTGCCCGGCGCGCTGCTGGCGATTCTCATTGCTTTGTTTTCCAACGACTTTGTGCTGATCGAAAACGCGGTGTTTTTAGGGGCGATCGGCGCGGCGGCCATGTATTTTGGCGGCGACATGACCTACGGCGAAACCATCGGCCTGACCCGGGACCAAAAGACCTATTACAAAGGCCAGATCGGCCTTGCCTGGAAAGGTTTTCTGTGGTTCGGCGTCTACGGCGCGTTTTTGGGCATCGGCCTGCGCGTAGTCTCCGGCGCCGTGTACAGCTGGCCGGCGCTGCTGGTTCTCACCGTGCTGCTGCTGCCGCTGCAGCGGCTGGGCGTTGCGATTTTCAACCGGCCCCATGACGCGGACAAGAATCTGCGCCCGAAAATCTACTTCTCCGTCAACCGGCCCGAGTGCTGGGGCGGCATGCTGATGATTCTGCTCGCACTGGTGGTGTTCATAGCCGCCCACGGCGACGTGGCGTCTTTGGCCATGACGGGGCTTTCCGCGGTGTTTGCGGCGGTGGGCTGGTACTTTGGCAACTACCTCCACGTCCGCACCGCCAAGCCCTTTAAAAACGGCAAGCGCCTGCTGGAGCCTTTCGTGAAGAAAGGCCGCATCGACGGCTGGAAGATCATGGAATGCGTGCTGGGCTTTTTCGGCGGGTTCGGAACGGCCCTGGCATATCTGCTCTTTGCCGAGGATTTTGCGGAAAAGGGCACGGTCGTAACGGCGATTCCTTCCTGGCTGTTGTGGGCGCTGGCGATTGTGTGGCTGGCGTCGGTGTTCGCCCTCTGGATTCTGGCGCTGCTGGCCGACAAAAAGCCGCCTACGAAGGAAGAGCTGGATAAGAAGCTCAAGCTGAACCACCTGCGTAAGGACGAATACGACAAACTCCTTGCGAAAGCGGGCAAAAAGGAGCTGAAGGGTATTCTGAAGTTCGTCCACGAAGCCGAGGACACCTTGGAGCTGTTCCTGTTTGCCATTTTCCCGCTCATCCTCCTTCTGCAGGGCTTTACGCCCATGGGCCCGCTGGTGTCGTTCTTTATAATCCTGGGCGTTTTGCTGGAAGCCATGTTCTTCCGCAAGCTGCGCATTGCCGGCATCCAAGTGGCCAGGGTGATTGCCGTCGTCATCGGCCTGGCGGCTCTGGTAATCTGCTTTGTGGCGCCTGACCGGGTGACGCCGCTTCTCTGCGCGATTCTGTACACCTTCGGCTACACGGCCGTCAAAGACATCAACGACTTCTCGCCCGCCCGCTGGAAAGAGGCGAAAGAGCGGTGGAACGGCTTTGGCTCCCTGCCCAACATCACCGCATACTTCCTTCTCACCAGCCTTTTGACCGTCTGGTACATCTGGTACCTTTCCTAAACCAGCTATCATACATACCCTCATACCCTTGGCCCTGGCCCCCGCTAGCGGGGGCCAGGGCTTTTTTTACGTCAGCGCCTCGCTCAGGCCGAAACAGGCCGCAAGGCCCTGTTCGTAGGCTTCCAGCCGGTGGTCTTCAAAGGAGAAAACCAGCGGCAGGCGGGGCGGGCCGACGTGGAGCAGCCCTCCTACGTGGCGGTAGCCCAGAAACGCAAACGGAATCTTGGTCACCACGTCGTTGCCGTTTTCCACCCGTACGGTCTGGGGCACGCGGCGGTCATAGGATCTGGCAAACGCCGCGTTTCCCACCCGCGGGCTTCCAAACAGGAACGCCTTGTAATCCCGTCCGGGGAAGTTGTATTCCAAATCGACGGCGCACAATATGGCCAGCGCCGCCCCTTGGGAATGGCCGGCGATTTGTATGTAAAGCACTTCGCTTGACATCAAAGTGTGAATTTTGTCGCGGACATAAGGGGACTTATAGGCCTCGATAAACCCCGTATGCACCCGGATGGGCGAGGCCGCGTTGCCGTAGGGGATGGTTTTCTGCCAGAAGGTGAGGTTTGTCTGCCAGTCCCGGTCGGAGTTGGAGCCGCGGAAGGTAATGTAGAGGGTGGTGTTTTTCTTTTCAACAAGCGCCTGCACGTCCGTATCCGGGTCGTCTATGACAAAAAAGTTTTTTCGGTGTTTATACGGCGCCAGGTCGCCGTAAACAAGGGCAGCCCTTCGGAAAGCTTCGAGAATTTCGCCGGAATCCATACATGGAACCTCCTTTCCCTTCATACCTATGCAAAAGAAGGGGAAAACAGGAGGGATGGCAGGCTTTTTTCAAGAAATTTGGGCAAAGAAAGACATATCAAAAGGAATTTGTCCATATACATGAAACAGTAACGGGCGTGAAAGGATGGAGGGTCAAATGGAGCTTGAATTGAAGACTCGACAAATGGAAATCACCCGATTGGTGTATCAGGCGGCCGCGATGGCGGAGGAGAGCGGCGATACCGTTGTCCCCGACAGCCTGCCGGACATTGTCCGCATCGTCGAAACGGCCGCCGTCTATGAGCCGAGAAGCAAAGAAGTACGGGGCGGACGGCTGTACGTGGACGGACTGGTACGGGCCAGCGTGCTGTACGTGCCGGAGACGGGGGTAGGCATCTGCCGCGTGGGGCTGGACATTCCGGTTTCCCAGGTGTTTGAGCTGCCCGACAACCTCGACGAGCGGAACGCCACGCTCATCGTCACGGCCAAACTGGCCCACGCCACGGCCAGAGAGCTGAACCCCCGGAAAATCACCGTCCGCGCGGCGGTGGACTTCACCCTGAAGGTCTATGTGCGGGAAACGCTCTGGGTCTTCGGCGGCGTGGAGGACCCGGAAAGCTACTCCGTGTTCTGCAAAACGGAGACGGTGCGGGCGCTGGCGCCGGTGGGCGTGCGGGAAAAGACGATCACCGTTTCCGACTCGGCGGAACTTTCAGGGGTCGCCGCTTCGGGCGAAATTCTGAAAGCCGACATTTCGGCGGAAACAACGGACTTTAAGCAGATTCAGGACAAAGTCGTATTAAAAGGCGACGCCCGGGTGAAAGTGCTCATCAAAACCGGCCAGGAGGATAAGCCGGTGGTGGCCGGCGAGGCGGTGTTCCCCTTCTCCGGCGTGGTGGATTGCCCGGGTGTGACGGAGGACAGCCGCGTGCAGATTTCCTACTCCGTTGGCGTGGCCGATTTGCAGCTTACCCAGGAAGCGGGCACGGACCGGACGATGCTGACCGCCCGGATGAACCTGGTGGCGCTGGCGGAAGCCTGGGAGGAAGTGGAATTTTCGCTTCTGACCGACGCCTATTCCGTTTCCCACAACTTAAAAACCGAGTACGGCACCATTTCGCTGCTGCCGGCGGAGGATGCGCAGCTGATTCGAACCTCCCTTCGGGAGAAAATCGGCGCCGGCGTGGGCATCCGGTCGGTGTATTCCTGCACGGTGTCGGCGGAGAACGTGGGCACGGTGCTGGCGGAGGGCGGCTCCAAGGGCGTGTGCGACGTGTCCGCCCGGCTCATTTTGGAAGCGGAGGACGGCGGCGTGTACGCGCTGACCAAGTCGAGTCCCGTAAGCGTCGACCTGCCTTCGGGCGCGTCCGTTTCAGCGGCGGGGGTTAAGGACGAAAGCTACCACATCAGCGACCGGGAAGACATCGAGCTTCGCGCGGTGGTGGAATTCCTGCCGTCGGCCAAAGCGCCCGTCGATTTCAAGCAGATTGCGTCCATCACGGCGGGCGAGCCTCTGCCCAAACCGGCGCGCACCCCGGCGGTCACGCTGTGTTATGGCCTGGCGGGCGAGAGCTTCTGGGATCTGGCCAAGAGGCTGCGCACCTCGGAAGAGGACATTAAGAACGCGAACAACTTAAGCGGCGAGTACCCGCCCGAAGGCAGGCTTCTGCTTGTGCCGCGGCGGTCCTAAGGAAAAAGGGGGAGACGGCAATGCATACGGCGGACATATACGCGGATATTGCCAAGCGTACGGGCGGACATATCTACCTCGGTGTGATCGGCCCGGTGCGGACGGGAAAATCCACGTTTATCAAGCGGTTCATGGAATCGCTTGTCATACCCAACATCAAAGACGATTTCCAGAGAGAGCGGGCGCGGGATGAGCTTCCCCAAAGCGGCAGCGGCCGCACGGTCATGACGGCGGAGCCCAAGTTCGTGCCCGAAACGGCGGCGTCCGTCCAGATCGGCAAAACCAACCTTTCCGTGCGGCTGGTCGACTGCGTGGGGTACATGGTGCCGAGCGCTCTGGGCCAGTTTGAGGACGATCTGCCCCGGATGGTCAGCACCCCCTGGCACGACGACCCCATCCCCATGACGGAAGCCGCCGAAATCGGCACCCGCAAGGTCATCAAGGAGCACTCCACCATCGGCGTGCTGGTAACCACCGACGGCTCGATTACGGGCATCCCGCGGCAGGAATACGAGGAAGCGGAGGAACGGGTCGTCGCCGAATTGAAGGAGACCGGCAAGCCGTTCATTATCCTTCTCAACACGACGGACCCCAAAAGCGACGAGGCCGCCGCGTTGGCGGAGAGCATTGCCCAAAAGTACAACGTGACCACTTTGCCCGTGGACGCGCTACATATGGAGACCGAGGAAATCGCCAAGGTCATGGAAGGGCTGCTTTATGAGTTCCCCGTGCGGCAGGCAGACGTATTCATGCCCGCCTGGTGCGACGGCCTGCCCAACGACCACTGGCTGAAAGAAAGCGTGTTTAAGAAGCTTGCGGAAGCGGCGGCCAACATGAAGCGGGTGCGGGACGTGGGCGCCGTGCTGGAAGTCATGGCACAGCACGACAACGTCTCCGCCTGTACGACGGAATCGGTGAATCTGGCCGACGGCACGGTGGAAGTGCACGTGGACATTCCGAGGGAGACCTTCTATAAAATCATCCACGAGGAAACGGGCTTCGAAGTGGCCGGCGACGGCGCGCTGCTGCCGCTGCTTAGAAACCTGGCGCAAACGGACCGCGCCTACCGGAAGGTCAGATCCGCCCTGCAGGAAGTGGAGCAGAAGGGCTACGGAATCGTGTTCCCGGACATTACGGAACTCAGGCTCGAAAAGCCGGAGCTGTTCCGCCAGGGCAGCCAGTTCGGCGTGAAGCTGCAGGCCAGCGCCCCGTCCATCCACATGATGCGGGCCAACATCGAAACGACGGTTTCGCCCATCGTGGGCAGCGAACAGCAGTCGGAAGACCTGGTCAACTACCTGCTCAAGGAGTTCGAGGGCGACGAGCTTCGGATTTGGGAAAGCAACATCTTCGGCAAGTCCCTGCACGAGCTGGTGAACGAAGGCTTGAACGCCAAGCTGAACCACATGCCCGAAGCCGCCCGCGGCAAAATGCGCGAAACGCTGGAAAGGATCATCAATGAGGGCAGCAACGGTCTTATCTGCATCATTCTGTAACAGGATCCTCCAAACCTGATCGGCCCGGCGGGCATTTCCGCCGGGCCGGTTTTTGCTGTGATTTGCTTGCAGGGGGAGAGAAAAAGAAGTATAATAACCATACTAAGGTAGTCACAAAATGGGATTTTAAGCTTCGTTGTGGAAAGGAAAGAGACGTATGGGACTGATTAGAGCGGGTATCGGCGCTGCGGCGGGTGTTCTGGCCGACCAGTGGCGCGAGTATTTCTACTGTGAATCCCTTCCGGCGGACGTTTTGGTGTCCAAAGGCAAAAAGCGGGTGGGCAAGCGCAGCGCCAACCGGAAAGGCGACGACAACATTATCTCCAACGGCTCCATTGTGGCCGTGGCCGACGGCCAGTTTATGATGATCGTCGAGCAGGGCAAGATTGTCGAGTTTACCGACGAGCCCGGCGAGTTCCTGTACGATACGTCCACCGAGCCGACGCTGTTCTACGGCGGCTTCGGCAAGGGTCTGCTGGAATCGTTCAAGACCTTCGGCAAGCGGTTCACGTTCGGCGGCGAGCCGGCCAAAGACCAGAGGGTGTACTACTTCAACAAAAAGGAAATCATGGGCAACCGGTACGGCACCCCCAACCCCGTTCCGTTCCGCGTGGTGGACAGGAACATCGGGCTGGACATCGACGTGGCCATCCGCTGCCACGGCGAGTATTCCTACCGCATCGTGGACCCGATTCTGTTCTACATCAACGTGTGCGGCAACGTGGAGTCGGCGTTCACCCGTTCCCAGATTGACAGCCAGTTAAAAGCCGAGCTGATGACGGCTTTGCAGCCGGCGTTTGCGAAGATCTCCGCCATGGGCATCCGGTATTCGGCCCTGCCCGGCCATACCCAGGAAATCGCTCAGGCGTTAAACGAAGTGCTGACCGAAAAGTGGGCCAAAACGAGAGGGATCGCCATCGTTTCCGTGGGCGTCAGCTCCGTAACGGCCAGCGAGGAAGACGAAAACCTCATCAAGCAGCTGCAGAAATCCGCCGTTCTGCGCGATCCGACCATGGCCGCGGCCACGCTGGTCGGCGCCCAGAGCGACGCCATGCGGGAAGCGGCGAAAAACAAGGGCGGCGCCATCACCGGCTTTATGGGGCTGGGCATGGCAACCCAGGCGGGCGGGGCCAACGCGGCCAACCTCTTCGCCATGGGCCAGCAGCAGCCCAAGGAAGAGCCGGCGGCCCCGGCGGCGGACGCTTCGGGCTGGAAATGCTCCTGCGGCGCTACGAACAAGGGCAACTTCTGCGCTGAATGCGGTGCGAAAAAGCCGGAGGACGGCTGGTTCTGCCCGGCCTGCGGCAGCAAGAACAAGGGCAAGTTCTGCACCGAGTGCGGCGCCAAAAAGCCCGCCGGCGAAAAGCTTTACGCCTGCGACAAGTGCGGCTGGACGCCGGAGGACCCGACCAAGCCGCCCAAGTTCTGCCCCGAGTGCGGCGATCCGTTTACGGATGAGGACGTAAAGTAGGGGGCTGGCCATGGCGGAGCAAAGGATGTCCGGGGAGGAGCCGAAGCGTTCCTTCAAAAAGGAGGAAACGGACGCTCCCTGCCCCATGTGCGGCGGCAAAATGGCCTTCGACCCGGAGAAGGGAAGCCTTCTCTGCCCCTATTGTGAACATGTCATCGCCCTGGAAGGGGAGACAGGCCCTCTGGAAGAGCAGGACCTGCGCCAGGCGGAGTTTCGCAGCAATTTTTCCTGGGGAACCGCTCAGAAACAGGTTATCTGCAAAAACTGCGGCGCCCAGACGATTTACGACGCTTTGGAAACCTCCGGCACCTGCCCCTACTGCGGCTCCCATCAGGTGATGGAAGAGGCGGTGGATACGTCTTTGCCGCCCAACGGCGTCGTCCCCTTCGCGATTTCGCGGGAAAAGGCCGACGAGCGGTTCCGGCGGTGGATCAAAAGGCGGCTGTTTGCCCCCTCGGCGGCGAAAAAGAGCGCCAAAGCCGACGCTTTTACGGGAATATACATGCCCTTCTGGACCTTCGACGCCCACACGGTGTCGGTCTACTCCGCCATGTACGGGAAAGACCGCACCGTCAAAGATGCCAAAGGCAACACCCGTACCGTCACCGACTGGTATTCCACCCGCGGCACCTATACCAAATTCATCGACGACGAGCTGGTTTTAGCCAGCAGCCGCCACGACCCAAAGACCATTGCCGCGCTGGAGCCCTATGAGCTTTCCGACGGAAAGCCCTACCGGCCCGAGTATCTGGCGGGTTTTGTGTCCGAACGGTACTCGGTGGGTCTGGAGGAAGGCTGGAAGCGGGGCAAGGCCCAGATGGAGGAGCTGCTCAAAGACGAAATCACCGAGGACATACGAAGACGCCACCGGGCGGACCATGTACGGCTGCAGCGGGTCAAGACCGAGTTTTCCAACGTGACATACAAATACCTCCTGCTTCCCGTCTGGATGTCTTCTTTTACTTACCGCAGCAAGGACTACCGCTTTATGGTGAACGGGCAGACGGGGCGGGTGGCCGGCAAGGCGCCTATTTCCCCGTGGCGCGTGCTGGTGGCCGTGCTGCTGGGGCTGGCGTTGCTGTTTCTGCTTATGCTGGTGGCGCAGGAAAGCGACATGGACTATTCCATGGCCACCACCGCCTGGATTGTACGGCTGGATGCTTCCTTTGATTGGCTGCCCTGGCTTGACGGGGCGGAGCAAACGGCCTATGTGGCCGTGTGGTTCAGCCCCATCCGGGCCGGGCCGCTGTTTGCCGGCGTATGACGGCAGCAAGGAGAGCGCCTAAGCAAACCATAAATTCTACGCGCACGAAACATACACTTTGCGCCGGGACGATGTCAATTTCGCCCCGGCGCAAAGGAACCTGTATTTTACTAACTCGGATATCGGCTGAACAACGCGGCAAAACCGTTATGCGCAGGGTCGGCGGCAAGGAATGGCGGAAATGCCGGCGAAGGCCAGCGAGAGCACGCTTTGCGGTCATGGGGATTCAGAACGGCAAGTTCCGCGCCGAATGCGGCGGCCCC
>JAKPBM010000403.1 GCA_029778935.1 Bacillota bacterium
CGGCCGTCTATTTGTGGTTTTTCATGACGCTCTGCGCCCTGACGCTGACCGACGTGTCGAGGCTGGTGAACCTGACGCTGCTGCCGGAAACGCCATTAAACTTTATCAAGCTGCTGATTGTCCTGGTCGCCGCCTGGTCGGTGAAGTTCGGGCCTGAGTCGGTCACGCGCTACGGCACGGCCGTAGTGTTTATCTCCGTGCTGATCAAACTTGTGGGCATATCGTTCACCTTTAACCGAATATCGATCGAGCACTTTCTTCCGCTGTTTGAGGCCCCGGCACATACCTTTGTCCGAGGGATACACACCGCCATGACAATCCCCTTCGGCGAAACCGTGGTATTCCTCATGCTCATGCCGGCGGTGAAGGATCAGGAAAATCTGTATAAGAGCCTGTTAGGCGGCTTTCTCACCGGCGCTCTGCTGCTGATTACGACCGTCTTACACGATATCGCCACGCTGGGGCACCTAGCCCATTATTTCGTCATACCGTCCTTTGAAACGTTCCGCCTCTTAACCGTATCGCGCAGCATTGGGCGTATCGACATTCTGTTTGCCACAGGGCTCGTGCTGCAGGTCCTGTTCCGGCTCGGCATATTGATGTACGGCGCCACTGCGGGCCTGGCGCAGATGTTCAAACTGAAGGACTACAGCACGCTGCCCGCCATCCTCGGCGTGTTCTTCGTAATGTACAGCACCATTGTCGTGACGGACGTCATCGAACACCTGTCCATCGCCAGCACATTTGTCCCCTGGGTCTGGTCGTTTATCGAGCATTTCCTGCCGGTGGTCACGGCCGTGGTGTACCTGATCAAAAAGTCCATCAAGCTGAAAAAGGGGCAGCCGGCAGGGGTGATGCCGACATGATCCATGTATTCATCGCCCTGGGGCTTGTGCTTGCTTTTGAGCTTCCGTATCTGATCAAAACACGCCAGTACCAAAGCCTGCTTGTGTTTTCGGTGATTTTCGTTATCACCTTCGTTTTTGCGGTCCTCATCGCCAAGGAGGTGAGAGTACCCAGTTCTCTGATTATAATCGGCAAGTTTTTTCAGAAAATCGGGCTCAGCTACTGAGAACTAAGGAGGAATGCTATGGACTTCCCTACGCCACTCCCCAACAACCCGGCCGAAAACGGCGACCCCGGCTTAACAGACCGCCAGGTCAATCAAATCGAAGCTTTAGGCGCGATAACGGAAAAGGGCAGCCGGCATTCCATCCACTGTCTGACCATCGTCGGCCAGATTGAGGGGCATATGACCCTTCCCCCGCAGAACAAGGCCACCAGCTATGAGCACGTCCTGCCGCAGCTGGCCGCCATCGAGGAAAGCCCGGAAATCGAAGGCCTGCTCATTCTCTTAAACACCATGGGCGGCGACGTGGAAGCGGGGCTTGCCATCGCGGAAATCATCTGCTCCATGCGCAAGCCGACGGTGTCGCTGGTGCTAGGCGGCGGCCACTCCATCGGCGTGCCGCTGGCCGTGGCGGCGGACATCTCGTTTATCGTTCCTTCGGCGGCCATGACCATCCACCCGGTGCGCATGAACGGGCTGGTCATCGGCGTGCCCCAGACGTACTATTACTTTGAAAAGGTGCAGGAGCGGATTATCCGCTTCGTCACGTGCAATTCCAAAATCAGCGCGGAGAAGTACCGGGAGCTGATGCTCAAAACCGGCGAGCTGACCACAGACATCGGAAGCCTTATCTACGGCGAGGAAGCCGTTTCCCTAGGGCTTATCGACCGGCTGGGCGGGCTTTCCGACGCTTTGGACGCGCTGCACCAGATGATCGACGAAAACAGGGCCAAGAAAAGAGCGCAGCTGAAAAAGTATTTCAGAAGGGCCAAAAAGGCCGACCAGGAAAAATAAACCAAGGGGTATCGTACGATGTTGTACGATACCCCTTTTGGCTTACAGTTTCTTTTCCATGCGGTAGCAGCGCGGCGTAAATCCGTTTTTCTCGTAAAACCGAACGGCCCCTTCGTTAAAGAGCCATACGTTCAGCTCCACATAGGCGCAGCCGAGCCGTTTTGCCTCCGCTTCCACTTCTTGCAGGAGCAGCTGGCCCACCTTTTGACCTCTTCTTCCCTCGTCAACGCACAAATCGTCCAGATAGAATAGCTTATGGGGACGGATGACGCCGCCTTCTTTGTACTCTTTCACAAAACTGATGGCATAGCCCAAAATCTCTCCCGGCGTTTCCTGTGCCACGAAAAGCACGGCTTCGTCGGACTCCATCAGGGCCTCCAGTTCCTGTACCGTGTACTTTGCGGAGTGGGGAATGAAAATATCGGGCCTTCCCTTGGCGTGGTGGGTGGAAATCTGCCGTAAAATCCGCAAAATCTCGGGGGCGTCCTCCTTTTGCGCCCTTCTGATTTGCAACATGGTGCGTTCCTCCGTTATGTAGAATGAAAAGCAAACCCGCGGGACTCCCTGCGGGTTTGCCGTAAGTCTTCGTCAGCTTTCCGCTTCCGGCGGGGGCTCGGCTTCGGTTTCGGCGTCCTTGTTTTTCCATAGGCGGATATAGCCCCACTGGTTCAGCTGGATGACCGTGATAAAGAGCAGAGGGACAATGAGCATACCCAAAAAGCCGTACATGCGGAAGCCCAGGTAGATGCTGAACAGCGTGAGCAGCGGGTGCATGCCGATCTGCTGGCCCAGCACGTGAGGCTCCACCAGGTTCCGGACCACCAGAATCACCACATACAACACCAGCAGGCCGATGGCCAGCTTCATGTTGCCCATGATAAAGGCAATGATCGCCCAGGGAATCAGCACGCTGCCGGCGCCCAGCACGGGCAGAAAGTCCACAAAGGCGATCAGACACGCCAGCAGCAGCGGGTGCTTCAGACGCAGGATGAGAAAGCCGATTAACAGCTCCGTTGCGCAGATGGCCGTCAGGATGGTCTGGGACTTGAGCCATTTGAATAAGCTGGAGAACATGTGGCGGTAGGTGCGGGAGATTTTTTCATACAGGCTGGGCTTGATGATCCGCATCATAAAGCCGCGGATGCGCTTGTCGTCAATCACAAAGAAGAAGGCCGAAACAAGCGTCGCGATGATGGACAGTAAAAACAGCGGCACATTGCCCGCCGCCCGAAGCAGCGGCCCGCCAATCAGCCCGGCAAAGTCGATGTTCTGCGGGATTTTCTTCATGGAGTTTTCAATGGTCTCCCGCACTTCCGCCGGCAGACTGGAAAAATACTCCATCAGCCGGTCGGCGGTCTGGGAAAGCTGGGTGCTTAAATCGGAGTAGAGCTTTTCCAGATTGTCCAGATACGGCAAAATGCCCTGGTAAAGCACAAAGAGAATGCCAAACACAACGGCCAAAAACAGCACCAGCACAAAAACCGTCGCCAAGACGGACGAAAGCTTGTCCCCCAGGCGGAGATTTTTGCTGATTAAACGCCTTAGCGGCAGAGCCATCCTGGACAGCAGAAACCCGATGATAAACGGCAGCACCCACCAGAACACATAGTCCATGATGAACTTAAAGGCGACGATGCCGATGGCGATATAAAACAGTATGACAATCGGTTTAATGAGCTTGTAAAAGGAATCCTGTTGCATGATATGCCCTTCCGGCGCATAGGCGCCTAGCAGAAATTTCATAGCATTACAACGCCATACGGCGGCGCTTTCCCGCCGATATGGTACAGCGTCATGGAATATTATAACCTAATTTCCACAAAAATGAAATAAGCGTCCGGTCATTTTCTGAAAATGATTTTACGATTCCTTTATTGTCAAACAATGGAAAATATGGTATACTCACTTTCATATACAGAGGAATGCTTATTTATCCATTTGGATTTATATTTTCTAATATTTGCAACAGAAACCGGGAAGGAGATGACAGAATGGTAAACGTAGCGGTACTGGGATATGGTGTGGTCGGCAGCGGCGTTGTCGAAGTCATTGAGGAAAACAGAGAGGTTATCGCCCGCCGAACCGGCCGCACTTTCCGGATAAAGTACATACTTGACATTCGGGATTTTCCTCAAAGCCCCTATGCCGATTTATTTATAAAGGATTTCTCCCTCATCGAAAACGACCCGTCCGTATCCGTCGTCGTGGAAACCATCGGCGGCCAGGGCGCGGCCTACGAGTTTACAAAGCGCTCTTTGGCAGCGGGCAAAACGGTGGTGACATCCAACAAGGAGCTGGTCTCCGCCAAAGGCGTCGAGCTGTTTGCCATCGCGAAAGAAAACAACTGTGAATATTTATACGAAGCCAGCGTCGGCGGCGGCATCCCCATCATCCGCCCGCTGCAAACATGCCTGGCGGCTAACGACCTCAACGAGATTTCCGGCATCTTAAACGGCACCACCAACTACATCCTCACCCAGATGGAGCTTTCCGACACCAGCTTCACCGACGCCCTTATGCAGGCCCAGGCCCTGGGCTATGCCGAGCAGAACCCGGAAGCCGACATCTCCGGCAAAGACACCTGCCGGAAAACGAGCA
>JAKPBM010000423.1 GCA_029778935.1 Bacillota bacterium
CCCGTTTGTCAGAATTCACAAAGTTTGCAAAATACTGGTTGACAAATGGATAAATTGGGGTACAATATATTGTGCCACAAGAAATGTAAAAATACAAGATGTTGCGAGAACTTCCTTATTATAGGAACACGACCGGAAAGGATGGAAGCGCTGTGTTTACGAGCGTTCGCAAGAGAAACGGAGAGATTGTGCCGTTCCACCAGGAAAAAATCACATGGGCGATTTTCAAAGCGGCCAACGCCGTCGGAGGCAACGACTGGGATCTGGCCGAGCGGCTGGGCAGGGAGGCGGCGGAGCTGGCCTATAAGACCTACGGCGGCGACGTGGTCGACGTGGAACAGCTGCAGGACATGGTGGAAAAGACGCTCATTGAAAACGGCCACGCCAAGACGGCCAAGGCCTATATTTTGTACCGGGAAAAGCGCCGCAGCGCCCGGGAAGCCAACGCCTTAATCGGCGCGACCATCAAGATGTTCTCCGAATACCTGGGCGACAAGGACTGGCAGATTCAGGAAAACGCCAACACCCAAAAGTCTGTCAACGGAATGAACAACTACATCCGGGAAACCTTTACAAAGCAATACTGGCTCCACGAGATTTACCCGGAGGATGTGCGCAACGCCCACGTAAGCGGCGACCTGCACATGCATGATCTGGGATTCTTCGGCCCCTACTGCGCCGGCTGGGACCTCAGACAGCTTTTGATGCAGGGTTTTGGCGGCGTGCCCGGCAAGGTGGAATCGAAGCCCGCCAAGCACCTTCGGTCGTTTTTAGGCCAGATTGTCAATTCCACCTTTACGACCCAGGGCGAAACGGCGGGGGCCCAGGCCTGGTCGTCCTTTGACACCTACTGCGCGCCCTTTATCCGCTACGACAACCTCACCTACCAGCAGGTCAAGCAGTGCCTGCAGGAGTTTGTGTTCAACCTGAACGTGCCCACCCGCGTAGGCTTCCAGTGCCCGTTTTCCAACCTGACCTTCGACATCGTCGTGCCGAGAACCTTAAAGGACGAGCACGTCATCATCGGCGGCGAAGTGATGCCGGAGACCTACGGCGAGTTCCAGGCGGAGATGGACATGTTCAACAAGGCCTTCTGCGAAGTCATGATGGAGGGCGACGCCAAGGGCCGCGTGTTCACCTTCCCGATTCCGACCATTAACGTCACCAAGGACTTCGACTGGGACAGCCCCGTCGTCAACGCCTTTATGGAAATCACCTGCAAGTACGGCATCCCGTACTTCTCCAACTACGTAAACTCCGACCTTTCGCCGGAGGACGCCTTCTCCATGTGCTGCCGCCTGCGGCTGGACACGAAGGAGCTGAGAAAACGGGGCGGCGGCCTGTTCGGCTCCAACCCGCTGACGGGTTCCATCGGCGTGGTGACGGTGAATCTGCCGCGGATTGCCTACCTCTCCCGCTCCGAATCGGAGTTTCGCGGCCGGCTGTGGCGCGTTATGCAGATTGCCAGAACAAGCCTGGAAATCAAGCGCAAAACCATCGAGGAACAGACGGCCCGGGGCATGTACCCCTATTCCGCCCACTACCTCGCGCCCACCAAAGAGCGCTTCGGCTCCTACTGGTACAACCACTTCAACACGATAGGCCTTGTGGGCATGAACGAAGCCTGCCTGAACTTTGCCGGCTGCAAACAGGACATCACCACCGAAGCGGGGCAGGCTTTCGCCAAGCGCACGCTGGACTATATGCGGGAAGTCATCCAGCAGATGCAGGAGGAAACGGGCCACTTCTACAACCTGGAAGCGACCCCGGCGGAAGGCGCCAGCTACCGCCTGGCGAAATTGGACAAAGAGCGCTACCCCGACATCATCACGTCCGGCGAGGATGTGCCCTACTACACGAACTCGTCCCAGCTGCCTGTGGGCTACACCGACGACATCTTTGAGACGCTGGATCTGCAGGACGAGCTGCAGTGCAAGTACACCGGCGGCACGGTGCTGCATCTGTACCTGGGCGAGCGCATCCACGACGTGGAAGTGGCGAAAAAGCTCATCCGCAAAATTTTCGAAACCTACCGGCTGCCGTATATCTCGCTGACACCCACCTTCTCCGTCTGCAACACCCACGGCTATCTGGACGGCGAACACTTCACCTGCCCTGTGTGCGGCAAAGAGGCGGAGGTATACAGCCGCGTGGTGGGCTACCTGCGCCCGGTGCAAAACTACAACAAGGGCAAGAAGGAAGAGTACCGCCAGCGGGTGAAGTATACGATTCCGTCCGCAATATAGGAGCAGCTTATGGGGATTGCGGGCCTTGCGAAGTTTTCCACCGTCGATTTTCCCGGGCGTCTGGCGGCGGTGGTGTTTACGGCGGGGTGCAACTACGACTGTTTTTATTGCCACAACCGCCAGCTGATCCCTTTTTCCGGACAGGAGGAACTTCCCCTGGCGGAAGTCTGGGCCTTTTTGCAGAAGCGGAAAGGGTTGCTGGACGGCGTGGTTGTTTCCGGCGGGGAGGCCACCTTCTGGCAAGGGCTGTCGGAGTTTCTGGCAAGGTGTAAAGCCAACGGTTTTGCCACCAAGCTGGACACCAACGGCAGCCGCCCCGAAGTGGTGCGGCGGCTGCTGGCGGAGGGATTGCTGGACTATGTGGCCGTGGACTACAAGGCCCCGTTTGACAGATACCCTGCCGTATGCGGCTTGGGGGTGGATCCGGAAAAGGTGAAAGAGACGTTCGCGTTGCTGCTGGCCCAGGACAAGGTGTCCTTTGAAGCGCGGACGACAGTGTTTCCGACGCTTTCCGAACAGGAATTGGTGCGGATGGCGCAGGAAGCGCCCGTGTTTCCCCGGTATGTGCTCAACGGCTACCGCAAGCCGGAGCTGTTTTGCGAAAAAGACCGGGAGCAAATCGAGCAAAAGCCCTATTCCCGGCAGGAACTGGAGCGTTTCGTCCGCCTGCTGCTGCCGTACCAGCCAAACTGCGCGCTGGGGACGGTGTAGATTTTCGGACGGCAAGGCTGCCCAGACTAATAGCCGTTTTATCAAACCAAGGCAGGACCGGTGCTGGAAAACCCTCCACACCGTCTGAAAAAAACACCCCGGAGAGTTCCGGGGTGTTTTTTTATGCTAGTTACGGAATTTTGCCCGTGTGGGGCGGGGGAGATAAGCCGCGGTGGGGCCTAAATGGCCCGATGGCCCCTCGCGGGCGGGGGGCAGTCTGCACGGACGGAGGCAGCCGTGGCGTTGCGATGAACCGGCAGCGCCTGACAAAATGGACTGCGGCATATGGCCGGCCATCCGGTCCCATTTAACGCGCTTTTCCGCCGGGCTGACCAGAACGGCGGCTATGTAAGGGCAATTGCCGGCAACGGAACATGCAAAGCGCTTTGCCGCCGGGATGCCCCGGACGGCGGCTATGTAAAAGCAAGCCAAAGCCGTCCGCATGATTAGGGGTTAAATCTTGGAAAGGGGTCAAGCCAAAACCCACTTTTCCAAATTCCGCCGGACAAAACTTGTTGAGATTGAACTTCCCCTGCCTGATCCGCCCAGTCAGGGCAACTCCACGGGCCTACGCCTCCGGCTGTTTTTCCCGGATAAACCCGTCGCGCATTTCAAAGACGACGTCCGCCTGAGCGGCGATGGACAAATCGTGTGTCACGACAATGACGCACCGATTCTGCTCGTGGGCCAGGGTTTTGAGCAGGGAAACGACGATTTTGCCGTTTTCTTCATCCAAATTGCCCGTCGGTTCGTCCGCCAGCAGCACTTCCGAGCCGGACGCCAGCGCCCGGGCGATGGCCACCCGCTGCTGTTCGCCGCCGGAGAGCATGGAGGGCAGGCGCTTATAGAACCGTTCGTCGAGACCCACCATGGCCAGGGCCTGTTTCGCCGCTTCCCGGGCCTGCTTTTTGGGCGTTTTTCGCACATATAGCGGAAACATGACGTTTTCCAGCGCGGTCATGAGCGGGAACAGGTTGTAGCTCTGGTAGATGACGGAAACGTGGTGCAGGCGGTAGTCGTAGACGTTGAGGTTTTTCAGGTTCGTCCCTTCAAAGGCCACTTCGCCGTCCGCCGGTTTGTCCAGCCCGGCCAATAGGGACACCAGCGTGGTTTTGCCGCTGCCGCTTTTGCCGATGATGGCGTAAAACTTGCCCCGCTCAAACTGGGCCGTGGCTTCCTGTACGGCGCGGACGGTCTGGGCCTTGTTTTTGTATTGGAAATTGACGTTTTCCAGCGTAAGGCATGCCATATTTACTCCTCCTTTGGCGTCATCAGGCTGACCCGAAGCAACAGATATACGGACACAAATGTTCCCAGAGAGAAACAGAGCGCAAGCAGGATGATGGACAAAACCGACGGGGGTGTCTGCCAGAGGGGCATGGAAGCAAACGCGCCGGCCGCCACCCCCAGCACGCAGAACAGCAACTGTTCCGTCACCGTCAGCCGCAGCACAATGCCGGGGCGCACACCCAGACAGCGCAAAAGGAAGAACTCTTTCCGGCGGTTTCGGGCGAACACGAACCCCGTCAAGAACCCGACCCCCAGCGCCAGCACGGAAAACAGCGGCGCCAGAATTTCCATCAGGCGGATGGTGCGCTGGGTTGAAAGCAGGGAGTTTCTGTACTGCTCGTCGTGGATGACGAGCGCTTTCTTGCTGCTGTGCTGGTCGGCGGTGACGTCGATTTCGGAAAAGTATGGGGACGCGGCTTCCTTAAACTCGGCCAGTTTCCGGTTGTCGGCCAGAGTAAAGCGGATGATTTCCGTATAACGGGTGTAGTAGGCCGCATCCCCGATTTCCTGCGCCATCTCGCAGATGGTTCCCCAGGGGACGAGAAAGTCTTTCTTGTCCGATACGAACGTGCCCACGATGCGGAAACTCTCCGTGACCCGTTTGGAACCTTCCGTATTGTCATACACGGTCAGGGTAATTTTGCCGCCCAGTTTAAATTCGGATGAGTAAAGCCAGGTTTGGTTGACCCACAGGATGCGGTCCCGCCCTTTGAGCATGTGCTCGCCGTAGGGCTGCATGGAGCTGACGGAACGCTCGCTTCCCATGAGAAACGCTTCGCTTGCGTCAAAGGCGTTGACGCCGACCAGGTGCTGCTCCTCTCCGTCCAGCTGGAAGTACAAGGTCTTGCGGAGCCGCACATTTTTGGCATACTCTGCCAGGGGCTGCCCTGGCTCGGTAAACAGGTAGGCGTAGTTGTAGGTGATGGGGCGGCCGGTATTGCCGTGCAGGTCCGTCACTTCGCAGATGATGGGGAGCTTGTAGAAGCCTTCCAGCTGCTGCCGCTGGTGCTCGGTCACGCCCACAAGCCACGACAGCAGCATGACCAGCACAAAGGGCACGGCCAGAAGCGCTATTACGGGGGCGAAATTGCGCAGGATGCGCTTGCCGGTGTATGTAACCCAAATCATGCCATCACTCCCTTCTTCTGAGCAGTTTCCGCGGCTTGCCGAAGGCCATCAGGCCAAACCGTGCTGTCAGAATTAAAATGTACACTACCGCCTGGGCCAGGATGATTATCCAGAGTACCGTCTGGGGCAGGGACACGTTGAGCATCCCGGCAAACAGCTCGGCGGCGGTAACTTCTGAGTTCGCCATAATCCCGACGCTGTATGTGTCCGAGAAATCCCGGCCGGCCAAAAGGTTACCCAGCACAGCCCGGGTAAACCCGCCGAAGAAGGCCGTCGCCAGAAGGCCGCTTAAGACCAGGGCCGGAAGCAACAGCGCAAGCCAACCGGCGACCATGCCCGCCGCCGCGCGGCCGCGCTTGACCCCGGCGGTGAGCATCAGGCCCATCTCGTGCCGCTCCCTCCGGGTGAGAATCACAAGCACCGCCAGCAGCACCGCCCAGACGGCCGCCGAGAGCATGGCAAACATGTTGGCGGAAGCCCGCAGCCGGGCAATCGGCTGCAGTAATGCCGAAAATCCCTGGTCGTGATACAGCAGATATTTAGAAAGCCCGGCCTTTTCCGCCTCTTTTTGGAACGCCTTCAGCTTTTCGGGCTGGATAATGGCGGTAAACTGATCGGGATAGAGGATGGAGGATTGGAGCAAGCTGTTGTATCTGGCTCTGTTGACCAGTTTTTCCCGCGGGTCGATGATGGGAGAACCGTTTTCGTCCAGTTGCACCGGGAAGTCAAAGATGGCCTCCACCGAAGGGGGATAAGGCTTGTTCCTATCCGGTTCTGTGATCAGGCGGGAGGGGATTATGACCGTGTTGACAGACAGCCCGTATGCCGAGTATCCGAAGGGCTCGTCGGGGCCGGAAAAGATGCCTACAATGTTGGGCATGACAAAACCGCGCAAATCTTTGTCGTTGGTAGAACCTATGGAGTCGTCGTAGGTTTTCAAATTAAACTCCAATTGGGGCTCATACAAATACAGTGGCAGCGTATCTCCAACAGAAAGGTTGTTGTAGGCGGCCAGCTTTTCGCTGATCAGGCAGGCCTGCACTTCTCCCGCCAGTTCGTCTTCCGTAAACCCTCTCCCTTGGACAATCCAGGCCTTTTTCTGGTTGAAGTAGGGAAGGCTTTGTATATTGTCCGTCGTCAGAACGTACAGGGAATGGGCGTTTGTCTCCAGATATTTAATACGGTAATCGGCCCAGTTTGGGTTCTCCACCCAGAAAGTATCCATGTCCGAATTTAACGGCGCCCGTATGCCGTAAAGAGTATTATCGTGGAAGGTCCAAATGGAATATTTCTCCCCGTTGTATGTAATTTCTTTTTCTTCAGGATCAGGGTAGATTTTAACATTGCCGCTCAATGCAACCCGGGGAAAGACGTGGTGTGTCATGGCCTGAAGTACATATTCGCCCGGATGCAGACCGTGCATCTCCGTCCTCACTTTTACGAAATAGCCGGACACGACATATCTTCTGCCCGGTGTAAAGGGGACGTTGCCGTTTTTATCATAGTATCCCCCGATGAAAGATATGGTTTTCTGATTATAATCCGGGTGAAGGACAATGGCTTCGTCCACCGTAAATTCGACCTTGTATTGAAGATCGGATATATTCGCCGACCCGCACATTTGCATAACTTCTTCCATCGTTAAGTACGTGACGTTCTGGCATGTGACGGCCAGCAGCACCGCCTGCGAGTAAGGCAAGTTGTCCCATCGGATAAGATGATGCGAAAGCACGGGCCAGACAGAAGGGCACACGCCGCGGAAGATTTCCCGGTTGTCCGGCACCGCGTTTTCCGAGGTTTCCACCAGGTTGTACAAGGCCAGCATTTTCTGGAGCAGGACCGGTTTTTTCCGGCGGTATTGATCTAACAAACTCAGATTGCCCCGGAACTCTTCTTCCAAGTCGATGGAGCTGTTAAACGGCTCACCGGGCTGAAGGATGGCGATGGCGGTAAACTGTTTTTCGGTTTCTTTGATGTTTTGCTCCACATGGATGCGGTACGCCGCCGAAATGGAGACAAACAGGCTGGATACGGCAAAGAGAAGGAGCATGAGCGTGCTCAAAACGGGCGTGCGCAGTCGTTTTTTGATGCTGTACGGCATGGGAAACCCTCCAAGATAGAATGTGGATTTTGGCGGTTAGCGGCTACCATAAGGAGGCATATGTTAAGCTTGCTTTATGTGAATTTTAACAGTTTTAACCTTCTAGATTCTTTATTATACGTATAAATTGCCTTAAGAATGTTGTGAAAAATGTCGAATTTTGTAGGTAATGATGTAGTTAAAAGGATATAAAAAAGGAACGCATTTCGCGTTCCTTTGATCATGGTATCATTGTTCCAAGAATGCATGCCAAGCGGACGGTTCGTTTTTTACATGTCAAAGGATATAGAGGGGTAAACAATTATTCTAGTTGATTTCTAGTACGACGGGGAGCGAGTAAGGGAAAATGCAATTGGGCCAGGAATAACATACGTAACTAGCATTGTTGACTCTATAACCACATTTGCAAAAATAGTTATAGTAGTGTCTATTATTATTATATACGTGGCCAAGGTCAGTATAAGAGTAAGTATGGGGTTCCTGTGTTCTGGTAGGTAATTCTACCCCAGCATCAAATTCTTCTAAACAGATGAAAATATGATAGTAATAAAAAAAGGAACGCTGAAAGCGTTCCTTTGACTACCGTGAGTATTCCATGAGAGGTATGATGTATGGTTTGTTATGCGTATCAAAGAATATGGAGAGGGTAAGGTTATCTTAGTTGATTTCTATTACAATTGGAAGCGAGAAACGTTCGTTGCAACGATTAGGCCAAATCTACAAGACTCTTTATAGAAGTGATTATTGTCATTGTTTATGTGGCCAATGTCAGTATACGAGAAAGAATGAGGTTCGTCTAGATAAGTACTCTCATAAAAAATTTCTTGCTTACAGTTAGCGCACTTTACAAAATAGATTCTATACGTAACATGGTATGTGGAAGTATACGATAGATAAGTATCTCTCCCTTCCCGGTTCATACTTTGAACACTATACTGTTTCAATAGGCATAACAAAGGAACTCTGTCTTCGACATTTTATGACATAATCCTTCAATTTCTTTTGCTACAGTGTAGATGCAATCCCAATAATTGTATACCCTTTTTGTGATTTGCTAACAATGCATCGTCAACGACGAATAAAGGGACGCAAACCGCGTCCCCAAAAAATACTGTCCCAAGATAAAAGAATGAAAGCAAACCGCCCCCGAAACACAAGGCCCCAGCCGACGGGAACCTTCCCCTACTCCCGCTTCTTTAGCAGTTTGGCAGGCTTCCCGCGGGAAAGGAGCGCAAACACCAAACCCAGCACCGCCGCATACACCGCCGCCTGCACCAGCGTGCAGAGCCAGATTCCCGCCGCGGGGGACTGGTTCCGGAAAGCTTCGGCAACAAGCTCGGCGGTCGTTTTATCAGCCGTCAGCCCGACGCTAAACGTCTGCGTAAACTCCTCGCCGGCCATGACATTGCCCAGCACCGCCTGGCTGAACGCGCCGAAGCAGACCGTTGCCAGAACGCCGCTTAACACCAGCGCCGGAAGCAGCAGAGCCAGCCACCCGGCCGCCATATTTGCCGCCGCGCGGCCCCGTTTGACCCCTACGGTAAGCAGCAGGCCCAGCTCATGCCGCTCCCTGCGGGAAAGTATTACCAGCACCGCCAAAAGCGCTGCCCAAACGGTCGCCGACAGCAGCAAAAACGTATCCGCCGACTCTTTTAGCCGTTTTAGCGGCTCTTTCAGCGACGAAAACCCCTGGTCGCTGTAAAGGAAATACCTGTCCAGCCCTGCGGCCTTGGCCTCCTGCTTAAAAGCGTCCAGTTGATTGGGCGTGATGATGGCCGCAAACAAGTCGGGAAAGGTGTAATAATCTTCATTAAACACCAAATTATAACGTACGTAATTGTCGGGATTCTCCGACGGGTTTGCAATAATGTTTCCGTTCGCATCCCACTGTGGCGGGTATTCGAACAGCGATTCGAAGGACGGGGGTAGAGGTTCCCTGTTGCCGGGGTTGGGAACGGCTTTGGCGGGGAGAATTACCGTGTTCACGGAAAGCCCATGGACAGACGAGCCGAACGGCTCTTTGGGGGCAGAGAAGATGCCGACAATGACGGGGGCAACGTCACCCCTATGCGTACGTCGTACAGCCGCCCCGCTGTAGTCGCTCATAGCGTAACTGCCGTCTCTTTGAACAAGCAACTCCCACAGGGACAACTCCAGGGTGTCGCCGATGGAGAGACGGTTGTATGCTGCCAGGGTTTCGCTGATGATGCAGGCGGGAACCTCGCCGGCCAGTTCCTCCTCCGTAAAGCCGCGACCTTCTTTGATCCAGGCCTTATGCTGGTTCAACAGAGGAAGGCTTACCAGGCTGTCGGTCGTCAGCACATACAGGCTGTGCATATTGGCCTCGAAAACGCTGGTTTTCCATTTTTCCAAAATGGGATGCTCTTTCCAGAAAGTCTCCAAATCCGTGGTTAGTTCCCATCGAAAACTTCGCAACTGGTTTTCTGGATAGGCTAAGACCGTGTACTTATTTCCCTTATAGGTAACTTCGGTTATCTGGGGGGAAGGGTAAAGAGCAAGATACTCTTCCAGACCCATGGCGGCGTCCGGATCCTTCAGCAATAAGGTTTCATTGGGAAAAAGGTAAGGTTCCGCGTCGGGGTCTAACATATACATGGGAGCGGAATAATCTCCCTGTTCCCAAAAGGCGGGATTTTTTATTTTATATACATCCACATACTCAACGAAAAGGATGTATTTTTTGCCGACCTCAAAGGGGATCTCTCTATTTTCCGTAAAACGGTTGCCGATAAGGGACATGCTCTCCTTCCCGGCATAATCCGGGTGGACCACGATTTCTTTGTCAACGGAAAAATCCGCTTTGTAATTCAGGCCATACCCCCGTTTTCCGTAAGGCTGCATATCTTCCTCTCCTAACAGAGATGTACCCACGCATGTGGCGGCCAAAACGAGCGAAGTGTTGTAGGGCATATCCTTGACGGTTTCTCCTGGGGAGAAATAGCGGGTCAGCACAGGCAAAACATCTCTTGCAACGCCGCGCAGGATTTCCCGGCTGTCCAGCACGGCGTGTTCGGACGTATCGACAAAATGACGCAGGGCCAGATATTTCTGCTTGAGAGAAAGCTTGCCATTTTTGTTGAAAAAATCATAATTGCC
>JAKPBM010000424.1 GCA_029778935.1 Bacillota bacterium
AAGTGGGCGAAGGCATGACAATCGCCACCTATTTCAAACTGGTGACCGCCAACAACATCGTGCAGGCCGTCGTGAGCCGGCAGGCGCTGAAGGAAAACAACCTGACGATTACCGCCGCCGAAAAATCCGCTTTGGAGCAGAGCAAACAGCAGTTCATCTCCTCTTTGGGCGGCGCGGCGGCGTACAACACCTTTCTGAAAGCCATCAAGTCCACCGACCGGGCCTTTGACAAGTATCAGGAAGACACCTACGCGGCCCAGAAGCTTCTGACGCTGTTCCAGGACGGCGGCAAGTACGGCATGACCAACGAGCAGAAGCTGGCGGCCCAGGAAAGCTACAAGGAAAAGTACATCACCGTGGAGCACATTCTTCTGAGAACGACGGACAGCGTGACGGGCGTGGCTTTGTCCGAGGAAGCCAAAGCCAAGAAGAAAGCCCGGGCGGAAGAAGCGCTCTCTAAGCTTCGCGCCGGCGAAAACTGGGACGAGGTGCAGAAAGCCTATTCGGAGGATGCCACGCAGACCGGCATGACCTTTACCACCGGCGCCATGGTCGAGGCCTTTGAAGAGGCGGCCTTTGCCCTGCAGGTGGGCCAGTACAGCGACATTGTCGAGACAGAGTACGGCTATCACATCATCTACCGCTTAGAGCTGGCCAACGACGAGTTTAACAACTACTACTCCTCGCTGATTTACGAAAACTACAGCCAGTACATGGCTCCCAAAATCGAAAACGCCGAAATCGACTACAAGAGCGCTTACGACAACCTCGTCATTCAATAAAGCAAAAAAAACGGATACCCGCCAAGGTATCCGTTTTTTGTTACACCACCTGCAGCCCCAGCGACAAAATGGGCAGGTTGTCTTCGTAAATCTTGTCAAACTGGGATAAGGGCAGCGGGTTTTCGCCCAGCCCCGCTTCAATCGTATACCCCGGGCGGTTGTAATGGAGGATGAACCAGTCCTTGTACCCCGCGTATCCGGAAGCCATAGGCGTTTCCTCCACCGCGTAGCCCGACACTTGCCCGAACAGAAGGGCAATTTCCCGGGACCTTGGCGGCAGAAAGTCCAAAAACTGCCAGTAGATGACCTCGCCCTGGGTGTGATAGGCCAGAATCAGGGCGAAGTTATGGGCCAGGGTGAAGTCATACAGGGCGCGGCTTTCCTGAGCCGCCAGCGGGGCGGGGCCGACGAAGTCACGCGGCGCGGGGGAGGTAAAGCCGTCGGCGAATTTGATTTCCCTCGCCCGTTCCCAGTAGGCGGGGTAGCTTAAATTGGTGTCGATGCCTAATATGTTGGCTTTCCAGCCGCTGGGGAAGGGGATCTGGGGGTAGTTCTGGGCGATGGCCTGGGCTTGCAGGTACGCTTCCGACGCGGGGGAAAGGCCGCCGGTGACCAGATCCACGCCGTCGGGGTTTACCATCGGGATGAGGTACAAAGACGACCGGGCCGCCAGCGCCGCGGCGGGTATTCCCGCAATCCGTCCGCCGAAGGCCAGAGCTTTGGCGTATTCCTCGGCAAACTTCAGCAGCACCGGCGTGGTAATCCATTCGTTGGCGTGGTGGGCGGCGTTGTAGGACACTTCCGTCGCCCCCGTGCCGATGCGAAGGTAGGGAATCGGGCGCCCCAGCACCGACTGGCCGATGGAGCCGGTCTGCAAAAAGGGGTACCGGGCGCGCAGGCCCTCTATAATCAGCTGCACCAGCGCGTGGGTGTAAGGCACGTTGGTGGGCACCACGTCAAAGGCAAGGGGGATAATGAGCGTCTGCCCGATGGTGAGGTAGCGGGGGTTCAAATTGGGGTTGGCGGCGGCGATAGCTTCTGGGCTGGTGCCGTATTCCCGTGACAGCGTCCAGAACGTATTGCCGCGCACGACGGTGTGAGTCACATAGCCGGTCAGAAACGGGTGCAGGGCGTTCCAGGTGAGAGGACCGGCGATGCCGTCGGGGGACAGGCCGCGGCTGGACTGAAAACGCCGCAGGGCCCGGTCGGTGGCGGGGCCGAACTCGCAGTCGATGGGTCCGGGGGCGAACCCCGCCCGTGTAAGCGCCAGCTGTAAATAGCAAACGGCCGGGCCGGTGGAAGATAGGGAAATCGTCTCCATGGAAAAACCTCCTTTCTAGTGAACACTATGCCGAGAGGAGCCAAATTAGCATGGGCGGACAAGGCTGCCTTGCGCAAAAATGCGCCATATGATACAATAGCGTATCGACACGATGCAAAGGGGCCAATGGAATGAACATTCAGATTTTCGGGAAAAACAAGTGCTTTGACACGAAAAAGGCCGAACGGTATTTCAAGGAGCGGCGCATTTCGTTCCAGTATATCGACCTGCCCCGCTACGGCATGAGCCCGCGGGAACTGGACTCGGTGATTCAGGCCGTCGGCGGTCTGGACAAACTCATCGACGAAAAGCATCCGGAAGCGGCGACGCTTACCTACCTCGCTTTCGACGAAGCCAAGAGCAGCCGGGTTCTGGACGACCCGACGCTTCTAAAAACGCCGATTGTGCGCAATGGGCGCAAGGCCACTGTCGGCTATCGCCCCGAAGTGTGGAAGGAGTGGGAGTAAATGGGCTGCGTAGGCAACGTGCTGTGGTTTCTGTTTGGCGGGCTGGAGCTGGGGCTGAGCTGGGCGGCGGTGGGCGTTTTGTGGTGTCTGACCATTGTGGGCATTCCCGTGGGCGTCCAGTGCTTCAAAATCGCCGGGATGGCGTTTTTCCCCTTCGGGAAAAAGGTGGATACGTCCTCCTCGGCCGGAAACACCCTTTTGAACGTGGTTTGGATGCTCTTTGGCGGGCTGGCGCTGGCCGTGGAAGCGTTTTTATTCGGTCTGCTCCTCTGCATAACCATCATCGGCATCCCCTTCGGAAAACAGTGCTTTAAGATTGCCAAACTCTCCCTGATGCCTTTCGGCGCAAAGATTACCTAAAGAGAAAAAGCCTTGCCGGATTTCGGCAAGGCTTTTTGTTTGGGGTTACAGTACGTAGTCGGTAAGGCAGTCGTACCAGTGGACATAGGTCTGGCCGTTGATGGTGATGCGCTCGTTTTCGGGAAACCGCTCGCTCCAGGGGATTTTATGGCGGGAAATGGCCCAATCGTCCCGGTTGAAACGACGCCATAGGACGGTTCTGCCATTTTTATCCAGGTACTGCTCCGACGCGACGCCATTGTTGTAGTTTTCTATGTCCATGACGCAGACAGTGTCGTACGTAATGCCGCCGATGGTGACTTCGTAGCGTCCTACCACGTCCAGGGCTTCGCCGACGGCGTGGCAGGTAATTACGCTGCCGCTGCGGGAAATTGCGCCTTGGGGGGAAAGGTGCGTTTTGTTGCCGCAGTTATCTTCGCCAAAGCCCCAGTTGGCGAGAAACGCGTCGCCGTCCAGAAAGGTGAAGTACTTGCGGACGCCGTTGTCCACGTGGCTTTCGGCAAGGATGCGGCAGTGGGTGTCGGTCAGCTGGGCGACAAAGCGGCGCTCGACGGGGTTTTGGCTGCCGACGGCGTTGGGCTCCGTCGGGTCAAAAGTGCGGGATACGATTTCCACCCCTTCGATGCCGTGGACCAGCGCCTTGCCGGTGACTTCCATACAGGTGACTTCCGCGCGTTTGCGTTCGGGGAAGTCGTACATGGCCCAGGCGAGCTTTTCGCCCATTTTCGGCACGATAAACCAGCCCATCATCTCCTCCCAGACCACGGGGAAAGGCTCTTTTTCGACGGGCACAATCGTATATGCGGGCATGGTGACAGGGAATTTCGTTTGCATAAGCGTACCTCCTTTGGGTTTGGGGAAATGCTTTCGGAAGCTGTTGCGGGCGTTGTGCAGGCGGCTTTTGACCGTCCCCACCGGTATGCCGAGACGCTTTGC
>JAKPBM010000433.1 GCA_029778935.1 Bacillota bacterium
CAGGAGAAATAGACTGGCCGCTTTGCGGGATATCAAAAACTTCCTTATCGACATGGACGGCACCGTGTACCTGGGGCAGAAACTGCTGCCCGGGGCGCATGAGTTCTGGGAATACGTCAACAGCGGCGGCCGCCGGGGCGTGTTTTTAACCAACAACTCCGCCCGGGCGCCGAAAGACTACGTAAAGAAGCTGGCCGGCATGGGCATAGAGGCGACCGAAGATCAGATTGTCACGTCCGGCGACGCGGCGGTGTGGTTTTTGAAGAAAAACTACCCCGGAAAAAGCGTCTTTCTGCTCGGAACGCCTCTGCTGCACGCCCATCTGGAGCAGGCGGGCGTGAAAATCGTCAACGGCACGGGCGAAACGCCGGGCGTGGTGCTGCTCGGCTTTGACATGACGCTGACATACGAAAAAATCAAGGACGCTTATACCTATATCGTACAGGGTGTGCCCTTTCTGGCCACCCATCCGGACGTTTTATGCCCGGCGGAAAACGGCTTTATCCCCGACACCGGCGCCATGATCAAAATGTTCGAGGCGGCAACGGGCGTTTCCCCGGTCGTTCTGGGCAAGCCCTACGCGCCCATGGCGGAAGCCATTCTGGAAAAATTCGGCTTTGCACCCCATGAAACGGCCATGGTGGGAGACCGGCTGTATACGGACATCGCCTTTGCCAACCGGAACGGTCTGGCGGGCATCCTCGTTCTCTCCGGCGAAACGAAGGAGGAGGAATACAACGCCCAGGACAAGGTCAAGGCGGATTTTATCTTCCCCTCCGTAAAAGAGCTTACTTTAGCGGCCAAAAAGGTATAATCTCCGCCCCGGAACGGAATGACAGGAGGGCTTTACCCATGGAACAGTCGACCCCCGTGTACATTGGCTCCCGGCGTGAACTGTTTGTTGACAGGCTGCTGTTAGACCGCTTGGAAAACGTGCGCCTGACAATGCACGAGCCCGTTTCCGGCGGCAAGGCCATCGAGCTGGACAGCCCCTGGGAAGGGCCGGCCAACGGGCCGGTCAGCGTGTTCTTCTATGAAGGGCGGTATCTGCTGTACTACCGCGCCATGCGGTTGGAACCCGGCTTTGAAAACGGGATTTTGTGCGTTGCCGAAAGCAAAGACGGCGTGCACTGGACGAAGCCTTCCCTGGGCATTGTAGACTGGAAGGGAAGCAAAGACAACAACATCGTGGGCGATGAAAACGGCAAGCCCCTGTTTCCCGCCGCGTGGCTGGACACGCGCCCCGGCGTGCCGGCAGACGAGCGGATTAAAGCCTATGCCATCATCAACGACAACGGCCAGGACATGACGGCGGTCCAGTGGCCAAACGGGCGGATACGGCTGGTCATGTACGCCTCGGGCGATGGCTTCCATTTCCGGAAGATGGACCCGCAGCCGGACATTGCTTGCGGTCTGTCCAACGCCTTCGACGGCGGAAACTCCCTCTTTTGGAGCGAGGCGGAGCAGCAGTATGTTCTGTACCTTCGCCATTACGACAACGGTCGCAAAATCGCCCGCATGACCTCCCAGGACTTTTACCACTGGACGCAGGCTGTGCCCATGACCTATGAGGTCTATGAGCAGTTTTACATGAACAACACGATTCCCTACTTCCGGGCGCCGCACATTTATGTGGCCGTCGCGCCCCGGTTTATGGAGGGAAAGCGCGTCGTGACCGACGAGCAGTCGAAGCAAACCGGCATTCACTCCTACAAAGGGCACCGCTACGATTTGGACTGCTCCGACGGTATTTTGATGACCACCCGGGCGGGGACAACCCATTACGACAGGACGTTTAGGGAAACCTTCATCCGCCCCGGCATCGGATACGGCCACTGGACGTCCCGCACCAACTACCCGTACACGGGCCTTGTGCCGCTGGACGAAACGCGGATGATGCTGTTTGTAAACCGCAACTACATGCAGGACACGTGGCACGCCGAGCGGCTGCTTCTGAGAATTGACGGCTTTGCTTCGGCGTCCGCGCCGTGGGAAGGGGGCCGTCTGGTCACAAAACCGGTGATTTTCGAAGGCGGCCGGCTGGAAATCAACTACCGCACCGGCGCGGCCGGCCACATTCGGGTGGGCCTGGCCGACAAGGCGGGGGAATTCTACCCGGGATTCGGCATAGACGACTGTCTGGATATCGTCGGCGACGAAATCGGTCGGACGGTGCAATATGCCGGCGGCGCCGATGTCAGCGCTTTGGAAGGAAAGCCTGTCCGGCTGGTGTTTGACATGCGGGAAGCGGATGTGTTTTCCTTCCGGTTTGCTAAGTAAGTTTAGACTGTTTGGGGAATACTGGAATCTGGAACAGGCAGGAGGAGAATATGGTTTTCATAGGTGCGGACGGCGGCGGCACGAAAACCGTGCTGGTTGCGTGCGATGAAACGGGAAACTTACTGGGGAAGGCGGAATGCCCCGGCGTAAACTACAACGCCATCGGAAAAGACGCCGCGCGGGAAAACCTGAAACAGGGCGTGGACAGGCTGCTGTCGGACATCGGCGCATCGGCGTACGAGTGCCTTTGCGTGGGGCTATCGGCGCTGGACGAACCGGCCTCGTACGAGGAGACGCTATCTTTCGCCGGCGGCGCGTTTGACCCCGATAAGCTGCTGCTCCTGTCCGACGCGTACGTGGCCCTGGCGGGGGCGACGGGCTTTGCCCCGGGCATCATGATCATTTCCGGCACCGGCTCCATGGGCACGGCGCTGGACGAAAAGGGCAACGAGCTGGTGGCCGGCGGGTACGGGTTCCTTTTGGGCGACCCGGGCAGCGGTTTTGACATCGGGCGGCGGGCGTTTCTTGCGGCCGTCCGGGCGGAGGAAAACGGGTATAAAACGGCGCTGCTTGCCATCGTGAAAGCCCATTTCGGCGTGCCTTCCCTGCGAAAGGCTATCCCCATCCTGTACGGCCAGGACTTCGCGCCCAGCGACCTGGCGGCCCTGGCTCAATCGGTGGACGAGGCGGCTCGGCAGGGCGACCATGAGGCCATAAAGATTTTAAAAGAAGCGGGCCGGGCCCTTTCCGAACTGGTGTTCTCGCTCATTTACCAGGCGGGCGCGCTGCTGCCCATCTACTGCTATGGCAGCGTGTTAACAAAGTCCGAAACGGTTTTTTCGGCCTTTTCCGAGGAAGTGATGGGCCGGTTCCCCTTTGCGAAAATAGGTAAGCCGCGTATGAGTCCGGCCATGGGCGCGCTTCTTTGTGCCGCCCGGCAGAAAGGGCTTGACGTCAAGGCCATCGCGACGGCCCTGGCGCGGCAGGCGTAAGGAGCATGAACATGGTTGCGTTTTGGCAGGCCCTGACCTTGTTTGAGCGGGTTGTGTTCGTCGTCACGGTGCAGGCTACGGTACTGTTTTTCCTGCAGCTGATCTGGCGGCTCTTTGATATGGGCGGCGGGGGAACGGAACCCGCTCAGACGGAAGCAAAGGATAACGGCCGTCCGGCCGAGTCCGTTTTCGACGGGTTACGGCTGGTGACGGCATGGGGCGTTTCGGCGTTTTTCGCCGTAGCGGGCTGGGTCACCCTTTGGCTGACGGGGGTGCTGGGCGGCCTGCCGGCTCTTTCGGCGGGCGCGCTGGCGGGCCTGCTTGCCATGTACCTTCTGGCGCTGGCAAGAGGTGCACGCCGACCGCGGCGTTGAATGCAAAGCGCCATTGGGCAGGAATCCGTGTTAGCCTTAATTATCTGGGGTTGCCGACTTTTTTCGTACAGCTCAAGAATCAGGCGTTTCATAAAAAAAGCAAAAACAGCCCGCCATATCGGCGGGTTGCGTGTTAAGAGACATGTACATGCAAAACAGGGAAGAAGCGTTCAGCCGGCGCGGTGTAATCAAGCAATCACGCCGCGTACCACTGAACACCATATTCACATGCAGTAACTGCCGGGCTTAAGCACCTAACCGCCTATCAGCGGCCGGGCAGAACGTACCGTTGAAGGAGTCAGTTTACCAACTCTTCAGCTCCGGATAAAGGAAAAAGATAAAAGGAATTTTCTGTAACTTACGTTGAATTTATGCCCGCCGATTCCGCCAGCGCGGCGCGTACCCTTTTCTAAAAAACATGCTAAAACCAGCAGAATCCGGTGTACATATTTCATCTGGCCGACCCCAAAACTATGCTTTGAGACGGTGAAAACCCGCCGTACGCTGTAATAATTATAATTAACACATTTTCAAACATTCGGCAGACTGAGCAAATCAAATTGGGCATATTTGTTAACTTGCTCCAGCTAACCAGCCGGGTAACTCAAGCAAAATCCGATTATTTCCGAAAAATATCAGTACACCTGGAAAACCCCGGTTTTCCGGCGCTGGAACGGCATAAAACCAAGCCGCCAGACTTGACAATCCCGCACGAAATGTGTCATAATTAATAGAAAAATTGCGTTATCCTGAAAGGATGGAATACAGTCTATGCGTCTTTTTACATCTGAATCTGTAACGGAAGGACATCCGGACAAAGTATGCGACGCCATCTCCGACGCCGTGCTGGACTCCATCATGGCGGAAGACCCCGACGGTCGCGTTGCCTGCGAAACGGCGGTTACGACCGGCCTGGTTATCGTCATGGGAGAGATCACCACCAGCTGCTATGTGGACCTGCCGCGCACCATCCGCGATACCGTGCGCCGCATCGGCTATACGGACGCGTCCATGGGCTTTGACTACAAGACCTGCGCGGTCGTGTCGTCCATCGACGAGCAGTCGCCGGACATCGCCATGGGCGTCAACGCTTCCCAGGAGTATAAAACCATCGGCGCCGACCCGCTGGACTTAATCGGCGCCGGCGACCAGGGCATGGTGTTCGGTTTTGCCTGCAACGAAACGGACGAGCTGATGCCGCTGCCCATTTCGCTGGCCCACCGGCTGACCCGCCGGCTGGCCGAACTGCGCAAGAAAGGTATTCTGCCGTTTCTGTGGCCTGACGGCAAGGCGCAGGTGACTGTTGCCTATGAAGACGGCAAGCCTGTATTCTGCCCGGCCATCGTCGTTTCGTCCCAGCACAACGACGCGGTTTCCCTGAAGGAAGTGCGGGAAGGCATTATGGAAACGGTGATTTCCGAGGTCATCCCGAAGGAACTGCTTCGTCCGGAAACGAAGTACTACATCAACCCCACCGGCCGGTTCGTCGTCGGCGGGCCTAACGGCGACAGTGGCCTGACCGGGCGGAAAATCATCGTCGACACCTACGGCGGTTACGCCCGTCACGGCGGCGGCGCCTTCTCGGGCAAAGACCCGACCAAGGTGGACCGTTCAGCGGCGTATATGGCCCGGTATGTGGCGAAAAACCTGGTGGCGGCAGGCGTGGCGGACAAGCTGGAAATCTGCATTGCCTACGCCATCGGCGTGGCGCGTCCCGTGTCCGTCAGCGTGGACACCTACGGCACGGGCAGAATCCCCGACGACAAGATCGTCGAGCTGGTCAGGAAGTTCTTTGATCTCCGCCCGGCGGCCATAATCCGGACGCTGGACCTCCGCCGTCCCATCTACAGCCCCACGTCTTCCTACGGACACTTCGGACGCACGGAAGACAGCTTCACCTGGGAAAAGACCCCGCTGGCGGAGCAGATTGCCGACGAGGCGGGGGTAAATAAAGTTTTCGCAAACACCCGCTAAAGGCATAGAAATCACCCTGGACGCCCAAACTATACGCCGGGGTGATTTTGCGTGATTTGGGTAGAAGGGCTTTGCAAAACCTACTACGGCCGGAAAGGGCTTGGCAGCCACGGCCCCGTCAAGGCGCTGGACAACGTGAGCCTGACGGTGGAGCCGGGCGAGTTTGTGGCCATCGTGGGCAGCTCCGGCTCGGGGAAAAGCACGCTGATGAACCTTCTGGGCCTTTTAGACCGGCCCGACAAAGGCACCTATTACTTTCACAACCGGGACATGTTCTCCCTTTCCGATACGAAGCTATCCAAGGTGCGCCGGAAGGAAATCGGCTTTATCTTCCAAAGCTTCAACCTGATTCCGCGGCTTACGGCGCTGGAAAACGTCATGCTGCCGCAGGTGTTTGCCGGCGTGCCGAAAAAGCAGCGGGAGGAGATGGCCCTGGAAGCGTTGGCGCGGGTGGGGCTGTCCGACCGGGTGTCCCATCTGCCGTCCCAGATGTCCGGCGGGCAGATGCAGCGGGTGGCGATTGCCCGGGCGCTGGTGGGCAGGCCGAAGCTCATTTTGGCCGACGAGCCGACGGGCAACCTGGACGAAGCCTCCACGGCGCAGATTCTGTCCCTGCTGCAGAGCCTGAACCGTTCGGGCGCGACGATTCTGCTGATTACCCACGACAAGGAAGTGGCGGCCTACGCCGGCCGCACCATCCGCATCCATGCGGGCCGGATTATAGGCGACACGGGCAGACAATAGGGGGAAAACTCATATGCGGCGCGACAAAGTAAATTACTACCTTGACATCGCGGAAACCGTGCTCGAGCGGGGCACGTGCCTGCGCAGAAACTTCGGCGCGGTCATCGTGAACAACGACCAGATTATCGCCACGGGCTATGCCGGCGCGCCCCGCGGGCGGAAAAACTGCTCCGACTTGGGTGTTTGCACCCGGGAAAAGTTGGCGATTCCCAGGGGCGAGCGGTATGAAATGTGCCGTTCCGTCCACGCGGAGCAGAACGCCATCATCTCCGCCCGCCGGGAGGACATGCTCGGCTCCACTCTGTACCTGGTGGGCAAGGAAGTGAAAACCGGCGAGTATGTGAAAAACGCGTCCCCCTGCACCCTCTGCCGCCGGTTTATCATCAACGCCGGCATCGAAACGGTGATTGTCCGCAACACCCGCGATGATTACACCGTGTTCCGGGTAAGCCGCTGGCTGGAAGAGGACGATTCTCTGACCGGGCAGGGCGGATACTAAGTACATACGAAGAAAAGGCGATTCCATGAACAGACATCCCGATACCTTTGAGCGTTCCCGCCTGCTTTGGGGGCAGGAAGCGATAGACATACTGGCAAAGTGCCGCGTGGCGGTGTTCGGCGTCGGCGGCGTCGGCGGCTATGCAACGGAAATGCTTGCCCGGGCCGGCGTCGGTTCGCTAATTTTGATTGACCGCGACGTAGTGGCCTACAGCAATATCAACCGCCAGATAATCGCTTTGCAGCATACGGCCGGAAAACCGAAGGTTTCCCTTATGGCCGAGCGGGTGAAAGCCATCAACCCAGACTGCGAAGTGGAGGAAAAATACGAATTCATCACGGCGGAAACGGACTTGTCGTTTCTGAAAGCGTGCGACTTTGTGGTGGACGCCATCGACACGGTGTCCGCCAAGCTGTGGATTGCCCAGTATTGCTTTGAAAACGGGATTCCGGAGATTGCGGCCATGGGCTGCGGCAACCGGCTGGACCCGTCGAAGCTGTTTGTGGGCGAGCTGTTTGAAACGTCCGGCTGCCCGCTGGGGCGGGTGATGCGGAAAGAGCTGCGCCGGCGCAAAGTTACGAGCCTGACGGTTGTGGCGTCGACGGAGCCGCCGCTGACACCCCTGCCTGCAAACGAACCCCTTGGCAACCGTCGGCAGATTCCGGGCAGCGTGCCCTTTGTCCCATCCACGGCGGGGATTCTGCTGGCTCACCATGTGGTGACAAAGCTGCTGGAGAAACACGGCGTAGCGGGCGATAGGGGAGAGTAGCGGTATATATGCGGATGCTTGAGCGGAGCGTGGATTTCTGACGCCGGATTATCTAAGTTGAAGTCAGGCGGAAGTAGATAATGTGTAGTAAATACACCGATGTGTTCCCGTCATGAAATACCCAGCAATGCGTCTGCAGATGAAATGTGTTGCATTAAGAACAAACAGAGTGCTGGTAATGTAACAGATAATGTGAAACACATGGCGTTCGGCTGTCCTTCTTTCCATGCGCCGATTGGGTGTATTTTCTGAAAATAGGCCAACTTTGGCAAGTATCCGTTTCTAAGCACTCGTTCCCTGTAAGCCGACGCAGGTTATATTGGAAAGAGCCCCACATTTTAACAAGCGGGCTTGACAAGCCACGGGTTTCTGTGTATAATATATATCGTTCAAATGCCGATTGCCTGTCGGCAAACGTATAGGGGTATAGCTCAGCAGGTAGAGCAGCGGTCTCCAAAACCGCGTGCCGAGGGTTCGATCCCTTCTGCCCCTGCCATTGAAAAACCCTCGCAAACTGCGTAAATGCGTTGTTTGCGGGTTTTTTTTTGTACTCGTCAAATAACGCACACCTTGCTAGCAATTAAAAACACCGCCCAACTCAACAAAAACGAGATGGACGGTGAAATTTATTTATACAGATTTAAGTTTAAGGTTTTCAGGCAAATCTTCACTCCATGGCAGGAGAGTTTCAACATCCTCACCCGATCGGATTTTCTAAAAAGCCAGAACAGATAATCGTAAGGTTTCTGATTGTTTTCTTT
>JAKPBM010000435.1 GCA_029778935.1 Bacillota bacterium
ACAAAGCCCAAATCCGCAGGCCCCTCCTGCTTTTTGGCCACAAGCAGCCCGCCGTCCAGCCCGCAGATGCCCACGGCCTTGCCGCCGCAGCGGGCGATGTTGAGTACCAAATCTTTATTGACCTTGCCGGCCAGCACCATCTGCACCACTTTGGCCGTCTCGGCGTCGGTGTAGCGTAAGCCGTTTACGAACTTCGACTCCATGCCCAGTTTGGTGCAAAGCTCCGTAATCTCCGGCCCGCCGCCGTGGACGAGCACTACATTCACGCCCACGCTCTGCAGCAGCACCAGATCCTGCATCACGGCGGCCTTCAGCTCGTCGTTGACCATGGCGTTGCCGCCGTATTTGACGACGATGGTTTTCCCCTGAAACTTCTTTATGTAAGGAAGCGCTTCGGTGAGTATCTGCGCGCCCGCTGCCGGATCCATCGTACCCCTCCTAGCTCCGATAGTCGCCGTTGATTTTTACGTAGTCGTATGTCAAATCGCAGCCCCAGGCAGATGCGGAAGCGCCGCCCTGGTGCAGGTTGATTTCGATGTGGATTTCCTTTTCCTTTAGGATTTTCGCCGCCTCTTCCTCGGAGAAAGGAAGCGCCGCGGCATTTTGGCACACTTCCACACGCCCGGCCGCCGAGGAAAGGGCCACGAAGGTTTTGGAAATATCGTATTCGGCGTCGGCGTAGCCCATGGCGCACAGTATCCGGCCCCAGTTGGCGTCGCCGCCGAACATGGCCGCCTTAAACAGGGACGAGGAAATGACCGACTTGGCCACCGTCCGCGCCGTTTTTACATCCGGCGCGCCGGAAACCTTGCAGCAGAGCAGCTTTGTCGCCCCTTCGCCGTCGGCGGCGATTTTCTTTGCCAGCTCGACGCATACGGCCGTAAGGGCTTTGACAAAATCGTCGTAATCGGCCCCTTCCGCGTCGATAACCGGGTTTCCCGCCAGGCCGTTGGCCAAAATCAGCGCCATGTCGTTGGTGGACGTGTCGCCGTCGATGCTCACTTGGTTTAAGCTTTCGTCCACGGCGGCCTTCAGCGCCTTTTGCAGCATGGCCGGCGTTATCGCCGCGTCGGTGGTGATAAAGCAAAGCAGTGTCGCCATATTGGGGTGGATCATGCCGCTGCCCTTGGCGATGGCGCCGATACGGCAGGGTTTCCCGCCCAGCAGAAAAGACACGGCCGTTTCCTTTTTCACCGTGTCCGTGGTCATGATGGCCAGCGCCGCGTCCTCCGACCCCTGATAGGAAAGCAGACCCGCCGCTTCGGGCACACCCTTTTGAAACGGCTCGATGGAAAGCTCCATGCCGATAACCCCCGTAGAGGCCACCAGCACGCTTTCCGCCGGTAGCTGCAGGGTGCTTCCCACCAGCGCGCAGGTTTGCTCGGCGATTTCCACGCCGTTGGGGTTGCAGGTGTTGGCGTTGCCGCTGTTGCAGACAATCGCCCGGGCGTAGCCGCTAGATGCCGCCAGATGGCTTTTGGTCACCGCGATGGGCGCGCCTTTTACCTTATTTTGCGTATATACGCCGGCCGCCGCCGCTTCCACGTCGGAAACAATCAGCGCCAGGTCTTTTTTCGTCTTATTTTTGCGAATGCCGCAGTGAACCCCCGCGGCTTTATATCCTTTCGGCGCGCAGATGCCGCCGTCTGTAAATTGCATATTCATACAAGCATACACCCTTATGCAAAATTCGCCGGGCCGGGCACAAGCCCCATCTCTTCAGGCAGGCCCAGCATGATGTTCATGCACTGCAAGGCGGCGCCGGAAGCGCCCTTGCCTAAATTATCGTACACCGCTGTAAGCAGAATCCGCTCGTCGTTGCCCAGAACGGAAAGCAGCACCCCGTCCGTGCCCGAAAGGGCGTTGGCGGGCAGAAACCCGTCCGCAGGGCCGTCGGAAATACGCACCAGCGGGCAGTTGACATAGGTTTCCCCGTACAGGGCGAGAAGTTCGTTTCGCCCGGCCGGTTTAGAGAGCATCGAAGCGTGCAGCGGCACGGTGACCGCCATGCCGCTGTAAAAATCGGCCACAATGGGCGAAAACAGCGGCGGGAAGGAAAGCTTTCCGTGGGCCTGCATCTCCGGCAGGTGCTTATGGGTCTGCCCCAAAGCGTACTGCCGGGGGCTTTCGTAGGAAGCCGGCCGGCCGGGGTCGTTATAGGCGGCAATCATGCTTTTGCCGCCGCCGGAGTACCCCGTGACCGAGTGCACGCACAACGGCGCGTCCGGCGGAAGCAGCCCGGATGCCGTCAGCGGCCGCACCAGAAGCAGAAACCCCGTGGCGTGACAGCCGGGAACGGACACGCGTTTGGCGCTTCGCAGCTCCGCCCGCCTGTCTGGCTCCAGCTCCGGAAGGCCGTAGGTAAACCGCGGGTCCACCCGGTGGGCCGTGGAAGCGTCAATCACGCACACGTTGGGCGCTTCCTCGTCCAAAGCGGCCGCCATCTCGCGGGCCGCCGCGTCCGGCAGGCACAGAAACACCACGTCGGCCTCTTGGGCCAGGCGGACTTTTTCCTGTATATCTTTACGAAGCGCGGCATCTATCGTAAGAAGCCGGATATCTTCTCGTCGGGAAAGGCGTTCGGCAAGACGCAGGCCCGTCGTTCCCTCCTGCCCGTCGATAAATATGTTGTAACGGTTCTGCATTGTCGCACCACCTTTCCGTTTTCATAATTATACTGTTCCGCTTATAAAATTGCAAGTCACTTTTCCCCTTCGGTAAAATTTCGGACAACTGAATGAACAAAGAAGAGCCGCCCGCCTTTGCCTTTGTCAGAATGCCGAAAAACAGGCTTGCAGATTTTTCGCTTACCCTGTATACTGTTGGAAGAGGAAAGCAGACCGCCCCGGCGGGGCATACTAAGGAGGATTTTCTGTGGTTTACGAAAACAACTGGGCCTCTTTGAACAAACGGCCCGTTCCCCAATGGTTTGCCGACGCGAAGTTCGGCATCTTCATTCACTTCGGCATCTATTCGGTGCCCTCGTTTGCCGCCAAAGGCCAGTACGCCGAGTGGTACAGGCACCACATACAGAAAGACAACCGTCCGGAAAAGGCCTTCCACGAACGTGTCTACGGCCGCGCCGCCTACGAGGATTTCGTGAAGGACTTCAAAGCCGAGCTGTTTGACGCCGACGAATGGGCGGAGCTTTTCTCCCGCGCCGGCGCGAAATACATGAACCTTACCAGCAAGCACCACGACGGTTTCTGCCTCTTCAAATCCCCCTACGCCTGGCACTGGAACAGCGTCGACGTTGGCCCGAAGATCGACTTCTGCGCCGAGTTGAAAAAGGCCATGGACAAAGTCGGCGTGCGCTTTGGCGTCTACCACTCTTTGTACGAATGGGACCACCCGCTGTATGTGAAAGACCCCGAGGCCTTCGCTCTGCAGCACCTGATCCCCATGCTCAAAGACCTGATCTGCCGCTACGAGCCAGCCACCCTGTTTACCGACGGCGAATGGGATCACCCGAGCAGCATCTGGCACGCGGAGGACTTTTTGGCCTGGCTCTACAACGAGTCGCCGGTGAAAGACTTCGTCGTGCCCAACGACCGCTGGGGCAAGGAAACCAGAGGCCGCATGGGCGGCAACTTTACCACCGAGTACGGCTACGTGGGCAACGTCGCCGAGGAACTGACCATCGACGACGTGACCGACGACCGGCCCTTCGAGGAGTGCCGCGGCATCGGCCATTCCTTCGGCCTGAACCGGGCGGAAAACGCCGAGGACTATCTGACCTCCTTCGAGCTTTTGTCCCTGTTTGTGGATTTAATCAGCGCCGGCGGCAACCTGCTGTTAAACGTCGGCCCCTCCGCCGACGGCAAAATCCCGCCGATTCAGCAGGAGCGCCTGCTGCAGATGGGCAAGTGGCTCTCCGTCAACGGCGAAGCCGTCTACGGCTCCCGCAAGTTTGCTAACTGCAAGGACAGCGCCATAAAATACACCAAAAAGGGAGACACGGTCTACGCCTTCGTCAAGCGCTTCCCCTTCGGCAAAATCGTCTGCGACAAGGTGCCCTACGGCGAAGACGTCAAAGCTACCCTCCTGGGCAGCGACGCGCCCATCGCCACGGCCAACGAAGGCGGCAAGCTGGCCCTGCTGCCCCCGGTATTAAACCCCGACTGGGTGCAGTCCAAGGAAATCTACGTATTTAAACTGGAAAAGGCGGCGAAATAACCGCCTTTTTTCAAAGGAGACGGGTATGATTACCTACGAGACGATCCGCAATGATCCCGCCGTCAAAACCTATATTCAGACGGGAAACGAAGTCCTGGGCGCCATCGGCTACACGGAGCACGGCTTTGCCCACGCGGCCAAAACCGCCGAAACCGCCGCTTCTATCCTCCTATCTTTGGGCTATGACGAGCGGACGGCGGAACTGGCCAAAATCGCCGGCTATCTGCACGACATCGGCAACATGGTCAACCGGGAAAACCACGCCTTAACGGGGGCCGCCATCGCCTTTTCCCTGCTCCAGTCCATGGGCATGGATCCGTCGGAGATCGCCAAAATCGTCTCCGCCATCGGCAACCACGACGAGGGCGCGGGCAAAAACGTCACGCCCATTGCCGCGGCGCTGATTCTAGCGGATAAGTCGGACGTGCGCCGCTCCCGCGTCCGCTGGGTGCAGGATATCGCCACGCAGGAGTTCATTGAGGACATCCACGACCGGGTCAACTACGCTGCA
>JAKPBM010000451.1 GCA_029778935.1 Bacillota bacterium
AAGGCATGAACGGGTCGTAGGTGCGGCTGCGGATGACGTCGGCGCCTTTGGTGAGGTCTCTTAACGCGATGTAGCCGACGACGGAGGTTTCCTTCATCAGGGCGATGACTTCATTGCACAAAGCCGGCAACACGTTTCGGAACGCCTGGGGCAGGATGATGTAAATCATCGTCTGGCGGTAGTTCATGCCCAAAGAGCGGCTGGCTTCCGTCTGGCCTTTGTCGATGGCCTGGATGCCCGCGCGGATGATTTCGCCCACGTACGCGCCGCTGTTGATGGAGAAGGCGATGATGGCCACCAGCACCTGGTTGATGCGCACGCCCTGGAAAATCACGTAGTAGATGATCATGAGCTGGATCAGAAGCGGCGTGCCGCGGATGACGGTGACGTACAAATCCGCCGGGCGCTTGAGCCATTTTACGTTGGAAATCCGCATGAAGGCAACAAGTATACCCAGCAGTAAACCGAAGAAAGCGGAACCCAGGGTGACCTGCATGGTGACGTTTAAGCCTTCGGTCAGCAGCTTCCAGCGGTCTTCTTTGATAATATTCAGATAAAACGAGTTGGCAAAGGCGGAAGCCCAGTCGGAAACGTACGCGACCGCCGTATCAAACCAAGACATAACATTCTCCTTTAGCGTATAGTGCCTTGCAAATGGCCTGCAAGTACCCAGCATGTGCCTTGCGGCAAAGCATCCTTCTTATTATATCAAAAACGAGGGCAGGCGGCGAGAGGCAGAAGCTGGAAAACATAAGAATAGAGCGCGACAGACCGTCAGCGCTCTATTCGAATGATCATGGGAGAAACGAAATTTACTTGCCGTCTCTTACAATGATGACCTGGTGGGAGGTGTAGTAGGAGTCGGAGAAGTCGGCGTTTTCCAGACGGTCGGGCAGAACGGTCATGCCGGCGATGACAAAGTCCACCTTGCCGCTGGCCACGGCGGCAATCAGCGCGTCAAACTCCATGTTCTGGATTTCCAGGGTCTTGTTGACCTTCTTGGCGATGAGCTTGGCGATTTCGATGTCGAAGCCCACGATCTGGTCGTTGCCGATCACGTACTCGAAGGGCGGGAACTCGGCGTTGGTGCCGACAATCAGGGTGCCCTCGGTGCCGATCTGGTCGCCGGTGATGTACTCGTCCCGTTCGGATTCGGGGGTTTCGATGAAGCCTTCGATGAGGCGGTCATAGGTGCCGTCGGCCTTGATTTCGGCAAGAACCGTGTTGATCAGGCCCAAAAGCTCCGTGTTGCCCTTCTTGACGGCGATGGCGTAATCCTCCGGCTCAAAGAACTCGTCGGCCAGGATCTTCAAACCGTCGAGAGAGGCGACGATGTTCTGGGCGACTTCCTTGTCGATCAGAACGGCGTCGATTTTACCGTCTTTCAATGCCATGGCGGCGTCCAGGGCCTTGGAGAACTGCTGCACGTTGGCGCCCTCGATGTCGCTTGCATAAATATCGCCCGTGGTGCCCAGCTGCACGCCGATGGTCTTGCCTTTCAAATCCTCCACGCTCTTGATTTCCACAGGTTCATTGGCGCCGCCGCAGCCCACAAGGCCCAGCAGCATGACGATTGCCAGAAGAAAACCTAATTTTTTCATATTCAGTACCCTCATTTCCAAATTCACGTTCCAAACTTGATGTGCAATATTATACAGCAAGAATAAAATAAATGCAATACATAAACATACATTTCTCATTAATAATATTCGCGCTCTGTTGTTCAGATTGACAGCGCCCCGCTCATATGTTACACTCACGGTATCGGCTGAAAAGTACGGAAATAGTAAAATCGCGGGAAAGGAACGGTGCGGAAAAATGAAGATTGGCGTGGTAAGCCGCAGCTTTGCGGGCATGAGTTCTCATGAGACGGCAAGGAGAATCGCGGAAGCGGGCTTTGCTTCCACTGAACTGTGTTTCGCCTTTACGGACGCGAATTTCTGGGTCTACAACGGCTGGAAGGACCTTGCGGAGCTGACCGACGAAAAGGCGCGGGAAATTGTGGAGACGTTCCGCAGGGAAGGCGTCGAAGTGGCGTCTCTGGGCGCGTTTTCCAGCCTACTAGAGCCGGACGAAGCCCTCATGGAGCGGAATCTGGCCCTGTACGAGCGGTATATCCAGCTGGCAGCGGCCAACGGCGTGCCCGCCGTGGCGACGGAGACGGGGTTTGTGCCCGGCCGAAGGGGCATTCAGGCGGATACATACGAAAAAGACTTCTCCTATTTTAAGCAGAACCTCTGCCGCGTGCTGGAAGCGGCGGAGCGCTACGGCGTGGACATCGCTTTGGAGCCGTGCGTGCTGGACGTTGTGCCCAGCGCCAAACGGGCGCGGGACTTAATCGCCCAGTGCGGGTCGGAACGGCTCAAAATCCTGCTGGACCCGGCCAACCTCATCGCCGCTTCCGACGAGGAGGATATGTTTAAATACCTGGCCCCCCATGTTTCCTACTTCCACGGCAAAGACCGCAAGGTTAACGACACCTACGGCCGCCTGCTAGGCGACGGCGACATAAACTGGCCGAAGTTCTTCGCGTTGTACCACAAACACTGCGAAGGCAAGCCGTTTATTCTGGAATACGTAAACAACGACAACTGCGAAGCCATCCGGGAGCGGGCGCTGGCCTTTGACAGCCAAGCGGAGCGTTTTGCATAAGGTTTACGCTTGTTGACGATTTCCGCACAAAAGGGCGGGATAGGCTCGGAAAAAGGTTGCATACGGGCAAAAAATCACTATACTTGACTGTGGCGGTGAGCCGCGGTCGGCTGGAGGGCCGCTATGGACGACAGAGTGCTTCGATTTGACGAGGTGGCCGGCGAGGCAAAGGAAGTCGGCATCAAGGTGCTGGACACCATCCATACCCGGTCGGTCAACATCCATACGCACAATTTTTTCGAGTTTGTCTACGTGGTGGAAGGGTTTACCGTCCACTATTACAACAACGAAACCTCGTTTTTAACGGAAGGCGACATCTTCTACGTCCCGCAGGGGGTGTACCACGGCTACGCGGGCCTGCACTACACGAAAGTGTACAACTGCGTGTTTACCAAGGAAGCCTTAGGCGACAGCTTTGACGAGCTTTTGTCCCTGCCGGGCTTATGCGGGATGTTCGACCATCAGTCCTCCCACTGGAACCGCATCCGCCTGAGCCCCGCCGAGCGCATCCGCGTGGTGGGGGTGCTGGAGCGGATGTACGAGGAGCAGCAGCAGAAAGACGCCGGCTGGCAGATTATGATGAAGGCGCTGCTCATCCAGTTTATCACCTTCTTTTCCCGTTTCTACGTCAAGCACTACATGCAGGATGAAACGGAAAAGGCCTACATCAACTACATCATCAAGCTGCTCCACTATATCGAGGACAACTACGCCGGCGACATCAGCCTTTCGGACATGGCCGACTTTGTGGGCATCTCGCCGGACTATCTTTCGCGGCAGTTTAAAAAGGTGATGGGGCTTTCGCCGGTGGTGTTTTTAAGAAACTACCGCTTCGCCCGGGCCATGCAGCTTATGCGGGCGGAACCGGCCCTATCCATGGCGCAGATTGCCGCCGCCGTGGGCTATAAGCACATCAGCCACTTTTCCCGCGAGTTTAAGGCCTTCGCCGGCGTTTCACCCAGCGAGTTTCGGCATAAGTATACGGAAATATAAGAGAGGGAAGCGCTTTGCAAAAGAGACCCAACTTCTTGATGATCGTGGCGGACCAGCACCGGGCCGACTGTCTGGGCTGTGTCGGGAAGTTTCCGGTAAAAACGCCCCATCTGGACTGGCTGGCAAGCAGAGGCGTGCGGTTTGAAAACGCGTATACGCCGCTGCCCGTCTGCGCGCCGGCAAGGCAGGCTATGCTCTGCGGCGAAAACCCCGATTCCTACGGGGCGTTTTGGAACTTCGGCTTTTTCGCCGCGGCGTCTTTGTCGCCAAACGGCTACTGGCCGGAAGCGCTGGCCCA